>JBEIHH010000018.1:0-35462 GCA_040381475.1 Crocinitomicaceae bacterium
AAAGAGCTTTTCACTTGTGTAACGGCCTGATCGACATATGATGGATCATTTAGATCAGATGGAATAAGGATGACCATGTCCATGATTCTGTCACCCCTGATAATTGATTTATAATGTACATCAAAATTTAAATCCTTTGCTGAGCCATGCGCATAGATGCTCAATTCATCAGGGTAGGAGATTTTATGATTGGCTAAATTGTAAAGAGATTTATTTCTTTGGGCTAAAGAATCAAGAATCGCCTTAGGGTCAGAGCAATGAAAGAGAGGGGAAAATTCGGCCTCCTGATAAGAAAAATGAACGTTGGCTGTATAGTCAACGGATTGAGCTTTTACAATTTCGGTAACGGGTACAACTTCAGAAAGAAACCGCCGTGAGTTGAATGACTAAAATTTGGTTCGGTATTGTCAGGAAAGATGGGTTCTACGATTTTGAAAAATGGCACTTCCGTTTTGCTAAGTGAAGCAGTTTTTAATTTTTCAGGACGGAAACTATTGATGAAGTACTCCGCATCTTTAGTTCTGGCCGGGTTTCCACGTGCTTCAATTTCCCAAAATGTATTGCCTCTGATAAAAGCAACGTATTGATCGAAATAATCGTCGGAAGTTGCTGTAATGCCGACTGCAGATAAATTGCCAATAGAAATTGGATCAATTGTGCTTGACAGGTTATACGTCTCATTGTTGCAATAAACCCTCTTAATATGTTCCTTTATATCAATGTAATCTGTAATGGACTGATTTTTTACCGGAGTGAGAATATTTATTTTGAAGATGCACGAATTATCGGGCAGTTGATATTCAAACTCCCGATATGCACCCAGTGTGTTCCCAGAGTTGTCATTGATATCGGACTTTGTTGTGAAAACATTTGGAATTCTGCACGTGAATCCTGAGGCAGTGGAAGAGTAGTTTATCCAGTTTTCCTGAGATGACTGAACAATTGCGTTTTGTTCATTAATCTTAATTGTATTGATAAGTTTAGCGCATTCAGCTTGATACAATGAAACAAGTTTAGGTGCGGTTGCAAAGAATATTACCAAAACGTTTTCTCCTAATAATATCTGGCCTTCACAATAACCGTTTAAGTGTCGCGCTTTGAAATGATTGCTGATGATACTGCCCTTTTCAATGTCTCCGGTGTATTGGAGACCGCTGAAATCCTTCGAGTTTCTCAAATTCTCCTTGAAATTTCGAAATGTCTCTTTCTGATCAGCAACATCATCCACTCTGAATGCTGAAAGCGTATAGTTAACATTTGTACGCTGATCATACGACACATAAATTTCGGAAAAAATCGGTCCGTCATTGATTTTTACGGGTTTTACAGGAAAATCGGCACAGATATTATAAACAGGAGTGCAGAATTGGGTTCTGCTCAACTTAGATCCGACTTTGTTTTCGTTGATTTTTTTGACAACACTAAAATCATATTTCGAAACAACCTTTCGGATAGTATAGCCTCGCTCTTTTAATAGCTGCAGTATTCCACCGCTACCAACAATTGATCCCGGAGAGAGCAAAGTAAATGTGGATCCTGAAGACATTATTTTTTCCAATCTGTCTGTCATCCAGCGATTTTTTGCACGCTTTTCGTTCGTATCATGGATACTTCCAAATTTTATCATGGATTCATGGAGACTTGATGTGTCTGCCTGGAGAAAAGTTTGGTAGAGTTCATTTGTGATTGAGACTTCATGGTTAAGTAAACATTGGAATACATATGTGGAAACTCGCTTTTTCTCCTCTTCACTGATTTCAGAATTGTTGACCAAACCAACCAATTTCGTTGCCTTTAGATATTCCTGATTGGTGGTATCTAATCCCAAAGTATTTAAGGAGGCATGATCTGCTCGGTTAACCAAAAATTCGTAAACAGAAGCTTTTATTTTGTGCTTGGTATTCGTTTTTTTTTGGGTTTTTCGGGATAGATCAAACGAACTTAATAAATGCAAATACTCATCCTCGGTATTATTCCAGCCCGATTCCTGAAAGATTGGGTGATTCTTAACGGATGCTTCGCTTTCTAAAATGTTGCTTATCGCTTCAGAAAAGAACAAATCGAAGTCGTATTCAGTAACGAAATTTGAGCAACCATCAAACAGGTCAAAAACGGAGTCAGAAACTTGGAGGAAATCAAAATCAATGCTGTAGAATGTGGAATAAATGTAGCTTTTCGGCTGACCATCTTTGACTATTTCGAATAGTAAATCTTGCCTTTTGTTTTTTTGACAAAACCCGGCCTTTACTGAACAAAAGAGTAACCAAACAGATACAATGAATATTTTGATGGCTAGGGTTCTCATGATTTCAAGGATTGTGTGAATATGCCGTAAATGTAATTTCCCAATTTTACGGGCACAAGACCTGAATTATTTTTACAGGAACACCTCTACTTTTTTGAAAATTCAGAGAAAAAAAAGACCGGAAATTCCGGTCTTTCGAGTTTTTACTGCATTGTTCCGGTGATCGACCGGATCAGTCAGATCAATATTCTGTCATAAACTGACGCGCAAATCGTTTGCGATCGTTTTCATTCAGATATACTTTGCGCAAACGAATACTCTTAGGGGTTACCTCACAATATTCATCAGGGCCGATGTATTCCAAAGCTTCTTCAAGCGAGAACCTGATTGGCGGTGCCATCACGTTTTTAGCATCGGTACCTGAAGCTCTCATATTCGTGAGCTGCTTGGTCTTGGTCACGTTCACAACAAGATCATTGTCTCTTGAGTGTTCTCCGATTACTTGTCCCTCGTAAACTTCGTCCATTGCTTCGACAAAGAATTTGCCTCTGTCCTGCAGGTTACTGATGCTGTATGCGATGGCGTTGCCGGTCTCCATACAAATCAAAGAACCATTCAGACGGCCCGGAATTTCTCCTTTCATGGGTTGGTATTCCTTGAATCTGTGCGTCATGATTGCTTCGCCCTGAGTAGCAGTGAGCATGTAACTTCTCAGACCTATGATTCCACGAGAAGGTATTTCGAATTCCAATATGGTGCGATCACCCTTCGGCTCGAGATTTTTCATTTCGCCCTTGCGCTTTGTAACAGCTTCAATAGCTGTTCCGGTCATTTCTGTCGGAAGATCGATTGTCAATTCTTCAATTGGTTCTTGCTTGGCACCATCGATTTCCTTAATAATTACCCTTGGTTGTCCAATTTGCAACTCATAGCCTTCACGGCGCATGGTCTCGATCAGTACTGACAAGTGCAGTACGCCTCTGCCGAATACGGTGAAACGATCGGCCTTATCTGTTTCCTGCACACGAAGTGCGAGGTTTTTCTCAAGCTCCTTTTCAAGTCGTTCCTTGATGTGACGGCTTGTAACGAATTTGCCTTCTTTACCAAAGAATGGCGAATCGTTGATCGTGAACAACATACTCATGGTTGGCTCGTCAACTGCAATGGTTGGCAATGCTTCCGGATTTTCGTTGTCAGTGAAAGTATCGCCGATTTCAAAGTCTTCCATGCCATTGATGGCGCAGATGTCACCTGAAATTACACTTTCCACTTTTCTTTTACCAAGACCTTCAAAAACGTATAATTCTTTGATGCGGCCTTTGGCAATGCTGCCATCGCGTTTAACCAGAGAAACGGGCATACCGGCTTTTAGCTCACCTCTGTGGAGTTTACCAATTGCCATGCGTCCGGTATATGCTGAATAATCGAGAGAAGTAACCAGCATTTGAGGTGATCCTTCACGTTTGATCGGTCCGGGAATATGTTCCAGCACCAGATCCAGCAACGGTTCAATCGTGTCCGTTTTTACTTTCCAGTCGAGACTCATCCAGCCGTGCTTGGCAGCGCCATACGCGGTAGGGAAGTCCAGTTGGTCCTCGGTAGCACCGAGGTTATACATCAAATCGAAAACAGCCTCATGAACTTCGTCAGGAGTGCAGTTTTCTTTGTCCACTTTATTGATAACTACAATTGGCTTTAGTCCAAGTTGTATGGCTTTCTGAAGTACGAAGCGGGTTTGAGGCATAGGGCCTTCGAAAGCATCTACCAGAAGCAGCACACCTTCGGCCATATTCAAAACACGCTCAACCTCGCCACCAAAATCGCTGTGGCCGGGTGTATCAATGATATTGATCTTGTGCCCTTTGTACTGAATAGAAACGTTCTTGGCCAGGATGGTAATCCCGCGCTCACGTTCCAGATCATTGTTGTCAAGGATAAGCTCGCCTGTTTGCTCGTTTTCACGGAAAAGCATGGCTGCATGGAGCATTTTGTCTACCAGAGTCGTTTTGCCGTGGTCAACGTGCGCGATAATTGCGATATTCCTTATTTTTTGCATGTCAGTTTTTTTTAAAACGCGTGCAAAAGTACGACCTCCTTTGCCTTTTTCAAGCATCCGATCGACACACTTTCAACAAATTACAACTGTTGCAGGTTCAATAAAGCTATCAGTTGAAAGAAATTGCATTGTGGGAATAGGTACACATCAATTAAAACAAGATGTCAGGAACCCGCGAATGTCTGTTGTTTATCCTTAGTCATACAGACATTCCAAGTCGACGAAACACGAAACTCATCAGCCATGCCGGACCAATCAGCAGAAACTGCACATCCTTGAGAAATGAAGGTTTTTTGCCTTCGATGTGATGTCCGATGAATTGTCCAATCCATGCCAAAACGAATATCCATAAACTAACCATCCACAATCTTGCCCCGATCATGGTGAGGGCGTTACAAACGGTAAGACAGCATAAAGTAAATACCAGCATACCAATGGACAAAGTTGGAGAGAGCATCATGTAATAAAGTAAAACCAGTAAGAGGGCAATATGAGCCAGGGTTAAAGGAATGTTTGAAATGACCACACCAAGCGATACGCTATAAAGTAGCCCGGTTATGCTGAAGAAGATAAGCGGGACACATATCCAGTGAATGATTTTGTTAGTCCGGTTTTGATGGCTTTCGCCATACTCATCCAGCAATGATTGAATGGTTTTCATCTTTTGTTGTTATGCAATATTAATGTGTTTACCGGATGCATATTCGTGGTCAAAGTATCTTGCCGGGTGGCATACATTAGTTTTGTCCCGGTCATGTGAAGACCTCTTTCCCGCTCATGGATTTAAATAAATTTTCATTTTCGCTTATTGTGCCGGTGTACAACCGACCAGAGGAGGTGCAGGAATTATTGTCGAGTCTGACACATCAGACCGATCAGGATTTTGAGGTAATTGTGGTGGAAGACGGATCATCCATTCAATGCGAAGAGGTTGTACAACGGTATGCATCGGTTCTGAAAGTGAAGTATTTTTTTAAGCAAAATTCCGGACCGGGGCAAAGTCGCAACTATGGCAGCGAACGTGCGACCGGAAACTACTTGGTCTTTTTGGATTCAGATTGTGTTATTCCGCCACATTATATTGATACAATCAGAAAAGAATTGACCGGCAATCCGGTAGATGCTTTTGGCGGACCGGATTCTGCGCATCCGGATTTTACCAATTTGCAAAAAGGCGATCAATTATTCAATGACATCTTTCCTCACGACGGGTGGAATTCGCGGTGGTGGCGAAAAGATGGATCGCTTTTTCCCTCGTAGTTTTAACATGGGGTACTCAAGAAAAGTATTCGAAACTACTGGCGGATTTGAAAGGATGAGGTTTGGTGAAGACATTGATATGAGTATCCGGATTCTTGAAGCTGGATATAAGACGAGGTTGTTTCGGGATGCATACGTATACCACAAGCGCAGATCTAATTTCAGGCAGTTTTTTAAGCAGGTGCACAATTCGGGTATTGCCAGAATCAATCTGAATAAAAGACATCCGGGTACTTTGAAACCTGTGCATGCTTTGCCTGCAATATTTGTGATTGGAACATTGACAGCTTTGGTACTTGCCTTGTGTCTCTCTATTTGGTTTTTGTTGCCGCATCTTTTGCTGACTCTGATGCTTTTTATTGATGCAAGCCTAAAAAGCCGAAGCTTCAGGATTGGTTTGCTTGCAACGGCAGCAAGCTATGTTCAGCTTATGGGATATGGCTCAGGATTCATGCGTGCTTTCTGGAAGCGGCATTTACTTGGTCAGGATGAGTTTTCCGCATTTGAGAGAAACTTCTATAATTAAAGTGTTCCCAATTAATAAGCTTCAGCATTTGGCATTGCGAGGGTAGTTTGAATCAATTTACCCCAAAATCACTCTTCTGTTCGGTATAGCAGAAAGTTGTTTTTTCTGATATTTTACTGCGCGTGATGCTTTGACCGCTTTTGATTAGTTTCGCCTTACAAAATTTGAAATCAAAATGAAACTCAAACATTATTTGCTGCTGGGAATTTTGGCAACAGGATTATTTGCCTGCAATGAACAGCCTAAAAAGGAAACAACAGCACCGGTAAAAGAAGAAACTGCTTCGCAACGAATCGTTGGTGAAGATGGCAAACTTTATCAGAGTGAGCAATTTGCCGATTTGCGGGTTCTGCATTACTACATTCCTCAGTGGGACAGCCTTTCAGTTAAACAAAAGGAACTCGTGTACTATTTATACGAGGCTGGACTTGCCGGAAGGGATATTATGTGGGATCAGAATTGTCGCATGAACTTACCCGTTCGTCATACCCTCGAAAAAATGTATGCTACGTATAATGGCGACAAGAAAGCCGATGCATGGCGTAATCTGGAAATTTACCTCAAACAACTTTGGGCGCATACCGGAATTCATCACCATTACAATAGCAGCAAGTATGCACCGGCCTTCACAGAAGCATATTTCGATGAAGTTGCCAAAGCTTGCAACATTAAAGTAAACCCTGATGTGAAGCGTGCCATTTTTGATCCGGCTTTTCTCGGTATGAAAGTGGAAAGCGACACGACAAAAGATCTGATAGCATCATCAGCAGTGAATTTCTATGAAGGAGTTACCCGGGCTGATGTTGAAGAATTTTATTCAAAAATGCGCAAACCAGGTGATAAGGCACCAATGGAGTATGGTCTGAACAGCAAGCTGGTCAAAGAAAACGGAGTAGTCGTTGAGAAAAAATGGATGGTTGGCGGTATGTATTCTCCGGCTGTTGAGAAGGTTGTAGGATGGTTGAAAAAGGCTGAGGCTGTCGCTGAAAATGACAAGCAAGCCGCTTCATTGCGTCATTTGATTAAATACTACGAAACCGGAGACTTAAAATCATGGGCTGATTTCAATATTAGTTGGACAATGGCTACTGAAGGTGATATTGACTTTATCCAGGGCTATGTTGAAACATACAATGACCCATTGGGTATGCGTGGTTCCTATGAAAGTATTGTTGAGATCAAAGATTTTGAAGCATCCCAGCGCATGAAAGTAATGATGGACAATGCTCAGTGGTTTGAGGACAACAGCTCAACTGCGAAAGAGCATAAGAAGGAAAAGGTGGTAGGTATTACTTATAATGTGGTGAATGTAGCAGGCGAGGCAGGTGATGCATCTCCTCAGACACCTATTGGCGTGAACTTACCTAATGCGAACTGGATTCGGGCAAAGTTTGGCAGCAAAAGTGTGAGTCTGGGTAACATTGAAGATGCCTATGACAAAGCCAGCGGTCCTGGATTGCTCGGGGAATTTGCTCATGACGAAGAGGAAATTGCCAGAGCCAAAGAGCATAGTGCACTTGCAGGTAAACTGCACACCGCCATGCACGAGGTCATTGGTCATGCCAGTGGTAAAATCAATGATGGCGTTGGTCAGCCAAGAGAGACTTTGAAGAACTACGCAAGCACCATAGAAGAGGGTCGCGCTGATCTGGTAGCGTTGTACTTCGTCATGGATCCAAAACTGGTTGAAATAGGATTGATGCCGAGTCTGGAAGTAGGTAAGGCTGAGTATGACGGCTATTTGCGCAATGCTCTGCTGACTCAATTGCGCCGGGTTGCTGAAGGTAAAGACCTTGAAGAAGCGCACATGCGCAATCGCGCCTGGATCAGCAATTGGTTGCTCGAAAGAGGAAAACAGGATGGTAGTATCGCGGAGATCACTCGGGACGGTAAGCTGTATTATGATATCAAAGACTACGATAAAATGCGCGCGAATGTTGGTGAATTATTGCGTGAAGTTCAACGCATCACAAGTGAAGGCGATTTTAAAGCTGCAGCCATGCTAGCCGATAATTACGGAAAGAAAGTAGACCAGGCCGTGCGCAAGCAGGTAATTGATCGCGCAGCTAAATTTAATATTGCTCCATTTAATGCGATGGTGAATCCGGTATTGGTTCCTGTTATGGATGAGTCGGGAATAATAACGGATGTTAGGGTCGAGTATCCAGAAAGCTTTGCTGCACAGCAAATGATGTATGGTGAGAAATATTCCAACCTGCCGGTTGAGTAATTGAACGAGACTTGATGAAATAAAAAAAGGCTGTCATTGATTGGCAGCCTTTTTTGTTGTTCTAATAAATGTTGGTGCTGGTTATAACCTTTGTTCTTTGTTCTTTTTTATCGAAACGCAGACCTTTGTTCTGATAATGAGTTCTAAAAATCAGGAGGTCTTTTTAGTTATTTCCATTTTGTACGTATCCATATTTATGAATGAGTAATTCCTAATATCCAATTAATCAATCGGTTGTATTGATGTGCTGATGAGGATAACCCCACGGATTGTTCTATATACCGACTGGGAAGATGAATAAAATATTGAACAAGAACGCCCAATAATTTCCTATGAATCTTGGTCAGAAATGAAAATCCCTCGATTTGCAATTCCGAAGGAATCAGGGAAATCGGTATCTTTACTTGTTGAAAAATTTGCTTCCATGAAATTAAAGGCCCTTTGTGCGCTGGCTGCTCTTTTGTGTTCGTTTGAAATCCTCGCGATACGCGTAATTTTTGATTACCGTGTATTTCATTCACCCGGAGAAGGTCCCTATGTCGAATTTGTGATCTCTTTTGATGCAGCGACATTTGAGCATGTGCCTGCTGATTCCGGCTTGGTTCAGGCACACGCCGAATTAAATTTGATAGTGTCCAGGCTAGGTAATATTGTTGATTTTCGCAAAATCAAGGTGGATGGTCCGCAGGTGAAGAAAGGTGAAGAAGCCGATTTCCTGTCTGTTGAGCGTTTCATGCTTCCGCAAGGTGTTTATGATCTTGAGGTGGAAGTCCGTGATATCAGCGTAAATGATGGGAAGGTGGAGTCATTGTCTCAAAAAATTGAGATTAATAACCCTTCAACAGGCGTTTTCATTTCTGACATTCAGTTCGTGAGCGCATACAGACCTACTACAAATAACAATGCTTTTTCACGATCAGGTTACGATATGCTTCCATACGTATCCAATTATTTTCCGACCAGCCTGAACAACATTATCTTTTACACTGAAATTTACAGGACGGATAGCATGTTTGGAATGGGTAACGGTTTTCTGAGCACTGTCTGTGTTTTAGATGCAAAAGAGAAAGAGATAGAGAATTGCAAGCGAATGAAGCGCGAGAAAGCAACGCCCGTTGTTCCCATGCTTCAGGTTCTGGATATTTCAGATCTGCCTACAGGTGAATACAAAGTGAGAGTGGAGGTGCGCAACAGGGAGAATCAATTGGTTTACATGCGCGAACGAAATTTTTCCAGGAACAAAATCAATACTCCAGCACAAAATGTTGCCGCTGTTTTGCCTGGTGAGGATGAAGTGTCTAAAAGTTTTGCTGCTTCATTTACTGACAGAGACTCCCTTTACTCGCTTTTGCTTTGGCATATTCCAATTGCCGGAGATGTAGATAAAAATACAATTGACAGGCAACTGCAAAATTCGGAACTGAAAGTGTTGCAAGGTTTCCTTTATAACTTCTGGTATAAGCGCAATCCATCTGATCCGGAGGCGGCATTTCGTGCTTATGAGCAAAATTGTAAGATCGTAAAAGACAACTTTGAGACCAGGATCAAACCGGGATGGCAAACGGAAAGAGGCAGGGTCTATCTGCAATACGGAAAACCAAATACGAGAATTGTAAGACCACATGATTCGGATTACTGGCCATTTGAAATCTGGCATTACTACGAAACGGACAATAATCTCCACAACCGCAGATTTCTTTTTTACGACACCACTTTGATGGGTGATATGGAATTGCTGCACAGTGATGTGCCAGCAGAACCTAAAAACTTCAACTGGAAAGAAATGGTTCGCAGCAGACCAACCGCTCTGAACATGTCAGATGCATCAAGGAACAATGCCAATCAAAGAGTCGATCCAAACAGTACGGATGAGATTGAAAATCTCTGGTTTTCGCCACATTGATTGGATGCAGTACCTTCGCGTCAAAGCCAGATTGATCCTTGAAACGCATAGCTGTAGTTATTCTGAACTGGAACGGCGAAAAATTCCTCAGGGAATTTTTGGCTGACGTTGTGCGTCATAGCAGAGAAGATGCAGATATCGTTGTGATTGACAATGCGTCAAAAGACGGGTCAGTAAATTTTATCCGACAAAATTTTCCAGAGGTTGAAGTTGTTGAATTGCGTGTCAATTATGGGTTTGCCGGAGGCTATAATCATGGCCTTAAATTACTTCGTCATGAGTATTTTGTTTTATTGAATTCAGATGTTGAAGTCACTTCAAATTGGATTGCTCCTGTAATTCGATACATGGAGTCTGTGAAAGACATGGTGGCTTGTCAACCGAAAATTCTTGATTATCATCGCAAGGATTGGTTTGAGTATGCCGGTGCGGCCGGTGGCTTTATCGATAAGGATGCTTATGCTTTTTGCGCTGGAAGGATCTTTTTTGAATTTGAAAAAGATCAAGGCCAGTACAGCACAAACACGGAGGTATTTTGGGCTTCAGGTGCTGCAATGTTTATCAGGCGCGATGCGTGGGAGCAGGTAAATGGTCTTGATGAGGACTTTTTCGCTCACATGGAAGAGATTGATTTGTGCTGGCGTCTTAAAAACAGAGGGTTTAAGGTAGGGGCTTGTCGTGAGTCATCTGTCTATCATTATGGCGGAGGAACTTTGGATAGACAAAGTCCTGTGAAGACCTATCTGAACTTTAGGAACAATCTGTACATGATTGTCAAAAATCACCGTGAAAGTCCGGTCTATACCAAACTGTTTCGGAGGATGATATTGGACGGAGTAGCCGGCATTCGTTTTTTGACGGAGGGTAAATTCAAACATTTTTTATCAGTGCTGAAAGCTCATTATCGCTTTTATCGCAATATCAATAGCCTTATGAAAAAGCGCAATGCCGAGGAGAATTATTTAAAAAATCCGGATATGACCGGCCTTTATGAGGCAAGCATTATCAAGCATTTTTTTATCAAGGGTAAAAGATCTTTTGGTCAACTGGATAGCCAGTTTTTCAGACGGAATCCATAACCATATAATTATTTGTTTTTAAAGTTGCTTCTCGTTTATCAGATTGTAACCAGATACAATTTGATATTTTATGTTCTTCATCTGGAAAAGATCTCCATTGCTGAGAGTTGTCCTGCCTTTGTTTTCCGGAGTAATGATCGCCGGTAAACTTCCTCAGGCGTTTAACTGGATTTGCGCAGTATCAGTCTTTTTTTTCATGCTGGTCGTTATTCTGATGCTTTATAAACGGAATATCAGTTTCAATAACCGGCATATTATTGGTATAATATTTCTGTTGTCTTTTTTGACATTGGGTATCGGATTATTCAGATTGGGTAGTCCGGATTTGCGAAGAACACACTTCGTTCATTTCATTCACGAATCTTTAAGTTGCCGGCTAAGAATAAAAGATGCACCTTCCGGTAAAGACGGGAGCTATCGGTGTATTGCTGAGGTAGTCGGATTGCTGAGTGAAAAGGGATTGAGAAAAACAAGCGGTTTGATTGCTTTTCAGTTTAGGGCCGATTCTTCTTCTGTTGTTCCCAGTGTAGATGATATTGTTTGGGTCAGATCTGTGCCCGATAGTTTGAATTCTCCGTTAAACCCAGGTGAGTTTGACTACTCTTCATTTCTGCACCGAAAAGGAATCCTCAGAAGACTATTCGCCTCTTCGGTTGACTGGCGTTGCGATTCGAAGTCGAGAGATGGTACGTTTAGCGGATGGTTCGTATCTATCCGTGAGAGCCTGTTGGCTTCGATGCGAGACTGTGGACTTGAAGGAGACGAGTATGCGGTGCTTGCGGCACTGCTTCTGGGTAAAACCACTGACATTGATAAGGAACTGATGTTGTCATATTCAGGGGCGGGTGCGGTTCATATTCTGGCTGTTTCAGGCCTGCACGTTGCATTGGTATACATGATCATGGCGCCTTTGTTCTCCCGGTTTTTCCCTCGAAAAAGATTCACATGTGTCAAAACATTGATTCCTGTAATCCTCCTCTGGACCTACGCAGGTATCACTGGTTTTTCTCCCTCCGTGCTTCGCGCTGCTTTGATGTTTACCTGTTTTATTGTCGCTGAAAATTATCAGAAGGACAACAATATCTACAACACAATTGGGGCTTCTGTATTGATGCTCTTGTTATGGAGTCCAATGATTGCATTCGAAACTGGATTTCAATTGTCTTATCTGGCTGTGTTGGGTATTGTAATTCTGCAGAAGCGTATTCTTTCATTTTATGTACCCACGAATAAATTAATGAGCCGCGCCTGGAAACTATGCGCTGTTTCAATCGCTGCTCAAATAGGTACACTGCCATTCACGCTGTATTATTTTGATCAGTTTCCGGTGTGGTTTCTGCTCACGAATCTTCTAGTTATTCCTCTTTCAACTGTTATATTGTATTGCGGACTTGGATCATTTGCCTTGTTGTGGTGGCCTGATGCAGCAAAGATGGTAATGGGGCTTTCCGGACTTCTTACCAGGTTGATGAATGATACTATGCTTTTGATTGAAAAACTACCACTGGCTGTCATCGATCATATTCATCTCCAATTTCTTGATTTTATATTTTTCTTCGGGCTGGTCATTTGGTTGTGCAGATGGATATTGTGGTACCACGCAACCTCACTCAAATATGCCCTTGCGGCTATTTTATTGCTGCTGGTGTCTTCTCTCTGTTTCAAGCTGGATAGCTCAAATACAACATTTTTTTGTCTTCACTCTATACGCAATGGTGACGCTATCAGCGTCAGAAGTGGTAACTCTATGGTGATGTTCACCGACTCTTTGTTACGGAAAGATCGGGCTGCATTGCGGTTTCATTTCCAGACATATCAGACAGAACAGGGTATCAGGGAAATGCACTACTTATCCCTGGATTCTCTGCTTGGCGACGCAGAGAGTGTTGTGATGTTGTTTGATAAAAAAGTTTGTTTGATGAATGAAGTTTTATTGAAGTCTGATAGCTTGCCTGAAGCAGATTACTATTATTTCGGATCATGGCTCAAAATGAAAATGGGTTTTTTTCGAAGGCCGGAAAAATTCCTTGGCAAACACATCTTTTTTTCTGCTTCATTTTCTGTGAATTCTTTTTCCAAATGGAAGAATAGAATTCCTGACGCAGCCCGATGTTATCATTTGCGCAATGGGGCTTTGATTTTTAAGAATGGAAGTTGAAAGTCATACTGGGTATGGTTTTGATTACATCTGTTAGTCTTACCTTCGCGGCGCTTTGTTCAGGGTATTCATTATTACAATATTGAAATTGATGGTCGTCAGTGCAATCGGGCAGTTTGATGGTGCATTGCCGTTAAGCCGAAATGATTATTCTGATACCGTTTGGATTGTAACCGGTAAACGTCCGCTTGATGCACTTTTCCAGAAACAAAAACTTGATTTTGTTCTTGACGCAAGACAAACACTGATCAGCAATACACAGGCCAGATTAGCCGGTTTGAGAATCGGGATTGAATACCGCAGGGTGCACAGATTCGGATTTGGCTTTTATGGTTTGGGTGATGGTGTGCGCTTGAATTCTTTGACTGCAATTGATAGTTCTATTGTAGACGCTGTGCTTAATCTGACATACGCATCCGCCTATTACGAACGCGTTTTGTTCTTCAGCCCGAAATGGGAATGGTCTGCCACGATTCATATCGGAAAGGGGGAAATAACCGGATTTTACAGAAGGGAAGCGGAGAGTACTTATATACCGTTTCCAACTCAGACTGTACACCCATGGGAACTTTCAACCACGGGTTATCATCATCTTACCTGGTGGTGTTCGCTGGGAGTAGGTTTCGGATATAGATTTATGTCTTCAACCCCTGCTGAAATCAGACCTGTTTACAATGCACCGGTGGCTATAGCCAGAATTCGAATCAAACTGGGTAAACTCGTCAAGAGTTTCTGGGATGAAGACGCCAAAAAGGAATATTGACGTTCTTTACGACATCAGTCTCTGGATCTTATCTTCGGGGCGCAATTCTCTGATAGCATATGACCAAGCGTATTGATTTTTCTGATATACAACCGGAATTCAAAAAATTACCTGATGGTGCTCATATGAACTATGGTGCAGGTATAGCACCGTTCCTTCGTGGACCATATGCAAGTATGTATGCGATCAGGCCATGGACGATCAGGCAATATGCTGGTTTCAGCACAGCTGAGGAATCCAATGCTTTTTACCGAAGAAATCTGGCCGCGGGGCAAAAAGGATTGAGTGTTGCTTTTGACCTTGCAACACACCGCGGTTATGACAGCGATCATCCCAGGGTAGTCGGGGATGTAGGTAAGGCTGGTGTAGCGATTGACTCCATTCTGGATATGAAGATTCTTTTTGATCAGATTCCTCTTGATCATATGAGTGTGTCCATGACGATGAATGGTGCCGTGATTCCAATTCTAGCATTTTATATTGTTGCTGCAGAGGAACAAGGTGTGCAACAGGAGTTACTGCAAGGCACAATTCAAAATGACATTCTGAAAGAATTCATGGTGCGCAATACTTATATCTATCCACCGGCACCGAGCATGCGAATTGTAAGCGATATCTTCAGATATACTTCTCAAAAAATGCCGAAGTTCAATCCCATTTCTATCAGCGGTTACCACATGCAGGAGGCTGGTGCAACTTTGGAATTGGAACTGGCATACACATTGGCAGATGGTTTGGAATATGTGCGCGCCGGTATAAATGCAGGTATGCATATCGATGATTTTGCACCGAGACTCTCTTTTTTCTGGGCTATAGGAATGAATCATTTTGAGGAGATAGCCAAGATGCGTGCGGCCCGTATGTTATGGTCAAAACTTATCAGGCAATTCAATCCTAAAAATCCAAAGAGCATGGCATTGCGAACTCATTGCCAGACCAGCGGATGGAGCCTCACCAAGCAAGATCCCTTCAATAACGTGGCCAGAACTTGTATAGAAGCCATGGCTGCTGCTTTTGGTGGTACACAGTCTTTGCACACCAATGCGTTGGATGAGGCCATTGCTCTGCCAACAGATTTTAGCGCCCGTATTGCCCGCAATACGCAGCTTTATCTTCAGGATGAAACTGAAATTTGCAAAGCCGTTGATCCATGGGCCGGAAGCGTGGTCATTGAAAAAATGACTTCGGATATTCTTGAAAAAGCATGGCGCCTGATTGAAGAAGTTGAAGCCATGGGTGGTATGACCAAGGCGATAGAGGCAGGATTACCCAAACTGCGCATTGAGGAAGCTGCTGCCAGAAAGCAAGCTCGTATCGATAGCGGATCTGATAAAATTATTGGAGTGAATATTTATCAGGTTGAGGAAGACAAACCTATGGACATACGAGAAGTTGATAATAAAGCAGTTCGGGAGTCGCAAGTAAGCAGAATAGAAAAATTGAAACTTGAAAGAAATAACGAAGCTTGCACTGCTGCCTTAAATGAAATTACCAAATGTTGTCGAAGTGGGGAAGGGAATCTTCTGGAGCTGGCTGTTGAAGCGGCAAGACACCGTGCAACACTTGGTGAAATTTCTTACGCCATGGAAGAGGTTTTCGGACGTTACAAGGCATCAATAAGAAGTATAAGTGGTGTTTATTCTAGCGAATCAGCAATGGACAAAGACTTTATCCGCGCGAAAGAACTCAGTGATGAGTTTGCCGAACTGGCCGGCAGAAGACCCAGAATTCTTGTGGCGAAAATGGGACAGGACGGCCATGACCGTGGTGCAAAAGTGATATCGACATCTTTTGCGGATATAGGTTTTGATGTGGATATAGGACCACTTTTTCAGACTCCTGAAGAAGTTGCAAAACAAGCGGTGGAGAATGATGTGCACATCGTAGGTGCGTCGTCGTTGGCAGCAGGTCATAAAACCCTTATACCACAATTGATTGCGGAACTTCAGAATCTGGGTCGGGAGGACATTCTTGTAGTGGCAGGAGGAGTTATACCTGAACAAGACTTTGATTATCTCTATGATGCAGGTTGTGTTGGAATTTTTGGACCTGGCACTAAAATCAGCGTGGCTGCATCTGACATTTTGAGGATACTTATCAAGGGATATTCTGCGCGCTGATGCTCACCTGAGATTACCCAATGCAGAATTGATTTCCGGATAACTGAACTTAAAACCTGTTTTGAGCAAAATGGCTGGCTCAACCCACATGCTGTTCAGCAAAAGCGAAGGTTCTACATCAATCAGAGGAGATGCAAGTTGAATCGCAAAGGCCGGAGCCGGAAAACCGAAAGGCATACCAACCGAATTTCTGATGGCGCGCATAAATTCTTTGTTGTTGACTACATTCGGTGCTGCGCAGTTAACAGGTCCTTCGATTGTCGCCGTATTCATGATGTGAATGAGGATACGGTAAAAGTCTTCTATATTAACCCAACTCACTTTTTGTTTTCCTGATCCCGTTGACCCGGCCAATAAAAATTTCGCCAGTTTTCGGAATATTGGTAAAACGCCTCCGCTTTTTCCGAGAACCAGTGATATGCGCAAAGCTACCTGACGGGTTTTCGGAAGTTTAAATGAATACATGGCTGCTTCCCATTGTCTTGCTACTTCTGCCATAAAACTTCGGCCCGACACAGGTGCAGCTTCTGTATTCGCGCCTATTGAAGTTTCAGAATAAATGGATGCACCGCTGGCATTTATCCAGAGCAACGGGGGCGTTGAACATAACTCAATTATTTCGCCGATCCTGCGCGTAGTTTCAATTCTGGTAGAAAGAAGGGCGGCTTTGTTTTTTTCTGTAAAGCGACAGTCAACGGATTTGCCGGCAAGGTTGAGAACAAAATCGGCTCCATTGAAGGAATCGATCAGGCCCTGGGTATCTGACCACTGAACATCACCCGCCTTTCGAGAGACGATGATGAGCTTATACCCATTGCGCAGAAACCTGCTTTGAAGCTCCTGACCAATAAAGCCTGTGCCACCGGTGATTACTATTTTTTTCACATACATAAAACAACTACAAAATTGCAAAGTTCTATTTGGCTTGTGAAATAAAGCACAAGTGGCTTTGGTAAACAGATACAAAAGATCAGTTCGGAATGCTTCTTAGAATCCAGATTAATTCCAGAATAATCGTCGGTTCGGCCTGCATTATTAAATGACTCGGAATAGCGATTAACCCAGATTATGTATATGTTACTCATGATTTTTGTGTTTTATCCGGCACGCTGTTGTTATGTCAAGGAGAATTATTAAATGTGCATGATATTGAGGCATTTGGTTGATAAAGTGCTTTTTCATGCCATTCTATCAACCGTACATATTAAGCAAATGTTACGGGTAGGTCAGAATTTCATAATTGAGTGTTAATACAATGGTAACTGACTAACTGATCAGTTGAAAAAACCTTTGGCCCCGAAAATTATTATAATCACAATGAACAAAACACTATTACTACTTTCAATGGTAGTTTTCCTTTTCGCACAGGGATGCAAGAAGGATGAAACGAAAGGCTGCACTGATCCGGCAGCTACAAACTACAACGCAGATGCAACCGAAGATGACGGTTCCTGCGCTTACTCAGCTTCAGGTCCGATTGAACTTCAGGGTGACCTCAGCACTCAGACACTTTCAGCCAGTCTGAAATATTTGCTGAAAGGTCAGGTATTTATCCGTGATGGTGTTACCGTAACTATTGAGCCGGGTACAATTATTTTCGGTGACAAGGCTACTAAAGGTACTTTGATTGTTGATCGCGGAGGAAAGTTGATCGCGGATGGTGATCAGGATAAGCCGATCATCATGACATCGAGTCTTCCTGCCGGAGAACGCGACAGAGGCGACTGGGGTGGATTGATTATTCTTGGAAAGGCCAATCAGAATCAGCCTGACCCGGCCATTGAAGGTATTACGCCTGCCGCTTATTTCGGTGGAACGGATAATTCTGACAACTCCGGCATCTATCGAAACCTTCGTATTGAGTTTGCAGGAATCGAGTTAACGCCAAACAATGAAACCAACTCAGTAACATTGGGTGGTGTTGGTAATGGAACAGTGCTCGAAAACTGTCAGGTTTCATTCGGTGGAGACGATGGCTTCGAATTTTTCGGAGGATCAGTAAATGCAAAGCACCTGATCTCTTTTGGAACATGGGATGATTGCTTTGATATCGACTATGGTTTTACAGGCAAGGTTCAGTATGGTCTTTCAGTGCGTTACGCTTCTTTCGCTGACCAGTCTGGATCGAATTTCTTCGAATGCGACAATGGTCCAAACGACGATGTGACCGCCTTCCTTACTACCGGTGCATTTTCTAACTTCACGTGTATTGGACCTAAGTTGACAAATTCTCAATCGCTCAGCGCTAACTATCAGCACTGCATTGATTTGAGAAGAAGAACTGCAGCTACCATTGCTAATTCTGTGTTTATTGGTATGCCACGTGGTATTCGTATGAACCAGAATTCAGTTTATGAAAATTATAATGGTGGTCTTGGAATACTCACGAACAATGTTCTTTGCGCTCCTGCAACCACTTATGCAGGTGGCACGGGAACTACGCATGGTGCTACAGAAGTTGAGGCTTATTGGTTAACAAACAATACGACCAATATTGAAACAGATTTCGCAGCAGTTCTTACAGCTCTCGGACTCAATTCCAATATTTTCTTCGGAAGCAATGTGAGCACAGAATACAACCAGGCTCCTTCTTTCGCTGTGACCAGCGGTGAACTGGCTTCTGGTGCAAGCTTCACACACCCAAGTTTATCAACCGGTTTCGATCAGGTTTCTTATCGCGGTGCATTTGGTGCAACGGATTGGACAAGTGATTGGACAGAATGGAGACCAGTTTCCGCAGCATATTAATCATAATATAGAAAATTAAATGAATCAGGTTTGTCGCGAAAAGTGACAAACCTGATTTAATGTTTATATCAGAGTTATTCTATGAGATTCAATTCAGGCCTTTTGTTTTGTTTTATCATGATTTTCCAGCTTTTTGGATGTGGCGAAACAGCACCTGAAAATCAACTGTCGAATCTGAAGCAGGATGAAATTGACACTTTCAAGAAGAAACTCATCCGTTACATAGGAAAAAAGCCCGATGATGCTTCTGAGGAAAATAAATTCAATTCGTATTTCGACGCTCATTATAAGGCTGAGGAAGAGGCGCATCAGTTGGAACAATATTTCGCGGATAAGAATGGTAAGGTTTACTTTCTCTTTACCAAATCAGCTCCCAGTCTCATTCAGAAAAAGGTTGCGATTGCCGGAATTGTTGAGTTCGGTGAAGGCGGTGAAATATTGGTATTTGAAGAAGTTTTCAGGACATGGAAAATGAAACCTGACAGACTTTCTGAAGTGAGCTCCATGTTGTTTACAAAGATGGTTGCTGGTGATGATCTGCAGCCATATTACACGGCGAACAGCGCTGGTGTTGAATACATAGAGTTTCCCAATGCAGAAGTGTGGTATAACAAGGAAAAAAGAAAATGGGAGACCTCCAGAATAAATCCATTACAGGAATTGGAGGAGAAGAAAATTTTAGAAACACAAGCAATAATAGATAGCCTGAATGGGGCTGATAACGCTCAACCAAATGAATAAGATTTATTTCGTTTTCATCTTTTTTACAGCACTCACCGGTATGGAAGCGTTGGCACAAAAAGGTGTGTTGAAAGGAGTTGTTTTGGATAAAGAATCGAAAGAGACTCTTGTGGGTGCTCAAGTTGTTCTGGCAGGAACCGATTATCGGGGAATTACCGATATTGATGGTAACTTTAAGATAGTTGGAATTCCTGAAGGAATTTATTCTTTGGAAGCGGATTATATGTTCTACAACAAGTTCATAACTGAGGTCAGCATCAAAGCCCAGGAAGAAACAACAATCAATCCTGAACTGCAGCCAAAAGTGATGAGTGTCGGTGAAGTCGAGATTATAGCGGAAAAAAGAACAAATTCGGATGTAGCTGTGCTGATTGAAACGAAGGAGGCCAAGGCTGTTGTATCAGGTATATCCCGCGAACAAATTGCTCGCTCGACGGATCGCACTGCTGCGGAGGCAATGCAGCGTGTTCCCGGAATTACCATTGTGGATAACAGGTTTGTATTGATAAGGGGTGTGAATGCGCGATACAACAGTGTTGTAATCAACAACGTGGTTGCACCCAGCACAGAAATTGACAGGAGAACATTTTCTTTTGATATGATTCCAAGCAGCGCTCTGGATAGAATGGTTATCTATAAAACCGCTTCTCCTGAGTATCCCGGGGATTTTGCCGGCGGTGTTATTCGTCTTTATACAGTATCTCAGGTTGAGAAAGACTTTGCTAATTTCAAAATAGAAACGGGTTTCAGAATTGGTACCACACTGCAGGATTACTATCAGTCGAAAGGCTCTTCAACGGACATTTTGGGATTTGATAATGGATTCAGATTGTTGCCGGAAAGTTTTCCCACAAGAGATGTCCTGGTGAATCAGGGCCCAACCTCTGCATTGCGTCTGTCCGCAGCAAGATCGTTAGAAAATAATTACGCACCTCAGCTTCAGCAGGCATTGCCGAATATCGGACTTGGATTCAATTTTGGAAAGGTTTTCAAGTTTGAGGGTGTCAGAAAGCTAACCACAATAAATAGTATTAACTATTCGCAATCCTATCAAAACTTTGAGCGGGATTTTCACAGATATCAGATTTGGTCTAACCTGGAAACCCCTATTGATGAGTGGTTTGAGTACGTTGACAATGTTTATCAAAAAGAAAACAGAATTAACGTAATGTCGAACTGGGCTCTTACTTTGAGTAATTATTCAAGAATTAAATTTTCCAGTTTACTCAATCAGATCGGCGAAAACGAAACGATTATAAGAAGAGGACAAAACTATTTTCAGCGACCTGGCGAAGATCAGGAGAACTATTTGTTGGGGTATAAGAGCAGAACCATCTTTTCAGGACAATTTGAAGGTGTGCATGAAGTGGGACAAGATCATAAGAACACTTTGAATTGGGTGTTTGGTGCCAGCTATTTGGGCGAACTTGAACCCGACTTAAGAAGATTTCGCAGGTTCAAGGATGAAGATTCCACAAATTACGTTGCAATTTTTTCACCATCGTCAAACCTATTCGACAACTCGCGTTATTATGGTGAATTGGATGAGATTACCTTGAGCCATGGCTTAAATTACACTTATGAAGTTTCCAAAACTGAAGATAGTAAGAATCTATTAAAGGCAGGCTATTATGTAGACTATAGATCCCGTGAGTTCGAATCGAGGTATTTTTCTACGACATACCCTGGTTTCTTTGACCCCAATGTTTTGGACGATTTGGCTGTTTTGCCACTGGAACAGATTTTCTCACCGGAGCACTATCAAACGCAGGATGGTTTTATCTTACAGGAAGGAACTCGTCCAATTGATGCGTATACGGCCAGCAATGCCTTGGCAGCAGGGTATATTTCGACAGACCTTAATTTCAATCGTCTTAATGTTTCTGGCGGTTTCAGAACAGAATACAATGTTCAGCAAATGAATAGTCGTGATGATTTTGGATTGATAGTCGTTGACAATCCGGTTCTATCAATACTCCCTTCGTTGAATCTTGCTTACGCTACGAATGCCGAGAACCTATTCAGGCTGGCATACGGCAGGACGGTTAACAGACCTGAATTTCGCGAACTTGCGCCATTCCTTTTCTATGACTACAAACTGGAATCTTCACGTGTAGGTAATCCAAATCTGCAAACGGCTAGTATTGATAATTTTGATTTCAGATATGAGAATTACCCCCGACCAGGTGAGACCTTCAGCTTAGGCTTGTTTTACAAACGATTCACCAATCCAATAGAAGACAGGCTGATCATTACAACTGAGCAGTCTTCGCTCACATATGTGAACGCAGATTTTGCCTATGCTTACGGTGCAGAAGTTGAATTGAAAAAATCACTCAAAGACATTGTGAGTTCAGCGTTCTTGAGCAAACTATCTATGAATGTCAATGCTTCATACATATACTCGAGAGTAGATCTGGGCGAAACGGCTACTGCTCAGGACCGTGTGAGAGCTCTTCAGGGTCAGGCACCTTATATTGTAAATGCAGCCGTTTATTATACCAACAACGCTAAGAAGATCAATGCGAGTATCATTTACAACATCTATGGCAGAAATATTTTTGCAGTTGGTGATGTTTCATTCCCTACCATGTTTGAGCTCGAAAGAAATAGTCTCGACCTTACAGTCAGCAAAACACTGACCAATGGTATCATCATCAAGGGATCTGCTCAGAACATACTCAATGCCCCCTTCAGGTTCTATCAGGATTCAAACAGAAATGGCGCCATTGACGATGTAGATCACGCAATCATTGAATTTCGACGTGGTCCTTTGCTTACTTTGAGCCTGACGTTTGACCTGAATAAGGAGAAACAGGAACTGTAAGGCTGTTTTTTGTCGGCTTTTTGGGATGTAACCTGTTCTGAAATAAGTTGGAGGTGATGGTGTTAAGTTAAGTCCATGAAAAATAACTGATTGCATTTTGTGGTGCGTTAACGGAAAACAGCCATACAACTCTTCACCATTTCTTCATTTTGTGTAAGGGAATTCTTTCGCATATTGCGTTTTAATGTATGTCAGTCAATTAATTACCGCTTTGGCACTTTCCTTTTCGATAGCTGCCTGTGCTCAAGATGTCGTTTTTTCGTTTACACCTTCCGGTGAATATCAGGGTGTTTTGGAAATGGATATGTATACAGAGCACATCGTTTATGTATACCACGATTCAGCAGATTCGCTTGATATTACCTGGCGGGTGATTGAAAATTCTTGTCCTGAAGTTTGGGATATTCAAATGTGCGACTGGCAGAATTGCTATGACGGCTTTCCAAATACAGCTGAAATGAATCCTGTTCCTCCCGGTGGATCAGGGTATCTGAAATTGCTTGTAAATCCATACACCACGGCTGGAACAGGGATAATCCATTTCTGGGTTTATCCAACTGGTGCGATTGAAAACAGGGAAGATGTGTATTTTTATTTGAATACAACAGCTACGAATCTTACCGATGGTAACTCAATACCAGAAACTTTGACCGTTCGATCCGGAGAGATTCAATTGACAAACTCTTCGAACGGACTGTGTTCTATCTTGGATTTACAAGGTAGGGTTGTTCTCACAGAGCCTTGTATTTCTGACAGACATGAAATCGGCACGACTTTTTTACCAGCCGGCATGTATGTACTTGTCTCACCTCTCGGAAACCGTTATACTTTTTTGAAACCATAATCAACCTTTGTCTGACATGAGAAAATTTTATGTTTTATGTATGATTCTGCTTGGCTCGGGATATGACATCCTTGGCCAGAATTACGTTCAATTAGCCGGTCAAACCGACTCGGAAATTTATGTGACGTTTAACTTCAGTGAATTCGAAATTGAAAACGACGGGGTTTACACCGCGGTAGATATTCCGGGTTCAACTCCGATTTTGAAAACCGGCGCTCCGGACCTAAAGAAAGTAACAACCGCCTTGATCGTAGATGATTTGAAGGACATGGAAGTTGAAGTTATACATGCGGATTTTACCGAGTATCAGGACGTCTTCATGTTGCCATCCAAAGGTAATTTGCTGCGCACAGTGGATCCTTCAACTGTGCCATACAATGAAGGTCCTGCATACAGCATGAACGCTTTTTTTCCGGGAGCCCTCGCCTCATTGGGAAGGGCATATGTTCAGCATCAGTTCCGTGGCCAACCATTGCATTTTAATCCGATACAATACAATCCGATAACACATACTTTACGCCTTTATTCGAATATCGAAGTACTGGTGAAGCCAACGGAATTGGATGGTGAAAATCAACTTCCCGCGAATATTTCTCAGCAAACCAATGCGACTTTCCGCGATGTTTACAATTCCAGATTTTTGAACTACAGTGCTCACAATGACCGTTACGAGCAGGTGAGCGAAATTGGTAATATGCTTGTCATTACTGATTCAGAATATCTCGAAGAGCTTGAGCCATGGATTCAGTGGAAAAAGGAAAAGGGTATCGATGTGGAAGTTGTGGATGTGGCATCCATCAATTCAATCAATGCCATATCAAATTATGTGGAAAATTATTACAATGCCAATGGCTTGACTTATCTGATGCTTGTTGGAGATGAAGACCAGGTACCTGTGCAATTGGTCAACAACAGCGGTGGTCAGGGATATTGCGATGTTTGTTATGGCTACATCAGCGGTAACGACAGCTATACTGAAGTATTCGTCGGACATTTTCTGGTTCATAATGACAGTGAACTTCCGGCTGTAATTGCTAAAACGCTGGAATATGAAAAGAATCCAAACACCCAGATAGACTGGTTCTCCACTGCGATGGGAATAGGCTCAGATGAGGGCGCCGGTTATGGTGATGATGATGAAGCAGATTGGGAACACCAGAATGGAATCAAGGAAGATCTGATGGATTTTACCTATGAACAAGTATGGGAAATGTATGCTGGCAGCCAGGGTTCATCTTCACCAACAGGTGGAGTGACGGCCGATCAGAACGGTGAACCTTCAGCTTCTTCTATTTCTAATATCATCGAGGGCGGATGCTCACTGATCAATTACACCGGTCATGGTGCGCATAGTCTGATTTCAACCGGAAGTTTTACGAATAACAATATCAACGCTCTTGACAACAACAAGTTTTATCCCTACTTCATCATTGTTGGTTGTTGTGTTGGTGATTATGATGATGACGATGGTAGTGGTGATACTTTCGGTGAAGCATGGCTTAAAAGCCCTTCTTCAACAACGCTTACAGGCGGCATTGGTGGTTCTTTTGGTTCTGTGTATCAGAGTTGGGCTCCCCCAATGGAAGCTCAAGATGAAATGAATAAGATTATTGCCAATCTCGCCGGAATAAGCACCCGTCACACAGTGGCGAGCATTCACTACCACGGTTGTGCGAGCATGAATGATGAATATGGCACTCAAGGCGACGATATGACTGATACCTGGATAGTTATGGCTGATCCAACTGTTCAATTGCGCACCGCCATGCCTGTGCAGATTGCTGTGAATCATCCCGGAACAGCATTTTTTGGAGTTGACCAGATAACTGTTCAATGCAATATTGAAGACGCGATGATATGCCTTACCATAGATGGAGAAATCATTGCAACCGGATTGGTATCCGGTGGTCAGTGTATTTTAAATTTTGATGCCATATCCTCGGATGCAATTATCCTTGTTACTGCAAGTGCATTTAATACAATTCCATATCAGGGAACGATCGAATTGATTCCGGCTTCTGGTCCTTTTATTGTCGGCAGTATGACTGGTATTGATGATTTTTCCGGGAATAATGATGGGCAGGCTGATTTCAATGAGCAAATTTTGATTGATGCCGAGGCAGAAAACATCGGAATCGAAACTGCCAATGATGTGAACGCAGTAATAACCTGCGACAATCCTATGATTGTGATCGACGACAACACGCACAATTTTGGCGATATAGCAGCCGGTGCTACTACTGATGCAGACGGTTCTTTTTCTTTTCATGTCGATGGTGCGATAGAAGATTTGACTCCTGTGGTTTTTGTTATTACCTATACGGATAGCGACGGAAATACCTGGACCAGCGAGATCACTGTTATCATTCATGCCCCTTCATATCAGTGCACCGCTACCTATTCAATCGATGACTCATTGGGTGATGATGATGGTCAACTCGACAGTGGAGAAACGGTGACGATTTCATTCCCTGTGACCAATAGCGGTAGTGCGTCCAGTGCAACGGAAGTTTATGCCTGGTTAAGCGAAAACACCAATTTTGCGTCTGTCTCTGTTTCTCCCGTTATGTTGGGATTGATGCAACCCGGGCAAACTATAAACGCAACTTTCGAGGTTGTCATTGCAGCTGATGCTCCTCAGATGGAGCCTGTTGTATTCAGTTTCTCTGCCGGAGCAGACAATTATGGTTCAGTTTGCAGTTATGCTCGCACGATCAACCTGATGATGGAGAATTGGGAAAGTGGAGATGACACATCATTCCCATGGACTTATTCTGGTAGTGCAGAGTGGTTTGTGACTGATGTTGCTCCTTTTGAAGGAGATTATTGCATGCGTAGTGGTCAGATAGACAATAATGAGCAAACAACCCTGAATCTGAGCATGACTTTTGACGAGCCAACTGATGTTTCGTTTATGTATAAAGTAAGTTCTGAGGAGTCTTATGATTTTCTGCAATTCATAGTTGGTACACAGCTGCAGGCAGAATGGAGCGGAACGATTCCATGGACAGAGGCAACATATTCTTTCAACGCAGGTACTTACAATCTGCGCTGGAGGTATGAAAAGGATCCTTTTGTTGTGGCCGGTCAGGATGCTGCCTGGGTGGATAACATCATGTTCAATCCTGAGCAGACAGTGTCAAGCGGAAATATCAAGATGAATAGCGCATTCAGCATTTACCCTAATCCGGCTAATGATATTGTGCAGATAACATATTCTTCAGGTAAGCGTGAAACTGCTGATATAGTTGTTACCAATTCACTTGGAGAAATCGTATTTCGTCAAAACGAAATTTCAATACTCCCGGAAGCTAACACTTTCAGACTTGAGACCTCAGCATGGGCATCAGGTGTTTATCATGTGTCGATCAATACGGAAGGTCATTCTGTGAGTGAAATCCTTGTTGTGAGATAAACTGCTTCGGATAATATCAACTCAAAGGGCCGTTAAAAACGGCCCTTTTTTAATGCCGTTTTATATCCGAGGCCAAACAAAAAGAGGAAGTTGGTTCGGCTTTGTCGACATGGAATACTTCGAATGCAATTTGATGTATACTAAACTGAAATCAGAATGGAAATCCGATTCCCAGATTGAATACAAGATGCGACCGCAGCGGCAAACGGTCTGTTGGATTACCGGTGGAGGCGAGATACGTCAGGTATTCGTCTTTCGACTCCCAGAGCCATCTTTCTCCCTGAACCTTGGCCGGGTCTTTCAGCTGCAAGCCCATATCAAGTCGTACCAGAAAATATTCAAAATCAAGTCGCACTCCGATGCCTCCGCCGACAGCGACTTCACTTAGAAATCTGTCGCTTTCAAAATCAGCACCCGGACGATTGTCGTCGGGGTGAATGAGCCAGATATTGCCTGCATCAACAAACAATCCCCAGTTAAACATTTTGGTGAGTTTGAATCTGTATTCAAAGTTGGCTTCTAGTTTTATTTCTCCAATGTTGTTGAACGTTAATGGAAAATCCGGATCACGGAACGAACCTGGACCGAGGGATCTCGCCTGCCAGGCTCTCAGTCCATTCGAACCACCGCTGAAAAAGCTTTTCTCAAAGGGCAGTGCGATGGCATTTTTTCTTGGTTCACCAATACCACTGTATGCTCTCAATACAAAGCCGTTGCGGTCGTTTGCATTGAAATAGTATCTAAAGTCGGCTTCTCCGCGGAAGTATTGTGCGAATCGGATTCCATTGATTGTATGGCTATTCAACGAATCAACAGGAGCGTCCACCAGGTCCATGATACCATTGAGCGTATTGCCTGCTCCGCTCAACACCAGCCTCAGGTAGAAATACTGACGCTGGTATTTTGCCTTTTGTGTATTCCAGGTATAACCGATGTTGGTAGCAAAAATGAAATGGTCTTGATAACTGTTGGCCAAAAATGCATCTTCAAGACTGTCCAGAAAGGACTGGAAGGCGGATGATTTTTGTATTTTGATAATACTGAATTCAAGTGCATCGACATTGAATCGGGTAACTTTATCGGGATTTTCAATCCAGTTATACGTAAAACGAATTTGAGAAAGAGTGCGCTCATAGTCTGGTCTGCGCTGGTAATTCAGAGCGGCACTCAATGATGTTTGTGGATCGCTGCTTTGCGCGGTGAAGTCACACCCAAAAGGCCACAACCGGGGTACCCGATAAGTAATTTCAGGACCTACTTCGAAAGTGTTGAGTTTGAAATTTCTTCTGATTTGCTGCCCGGTATTGTCAGTGCCCTGGAATGACTGAACCAAAGGTTGCGATGCTTCAATACCTGTTATGAGTTTGAAGTCCATAGCTTCTGCTCCGCGAAACAGGTTGCGGTGTGTATATCCGATGTTTCCGTATATACCCATGTTTCCGCTTTTGTTGGTTACATGAGGATCAAACTGAAAGCTTTGTTTTTTGGATGGCGTCAGTCGGATGTGGGTGTCGATAGTATAGACTCCCGGAGAAGTTGCAGATTCTTTTGGTACAAGTTGAATGTTCACTGCACGAAAGACACCCATCTGAGTATACCTTCTGTACGTTCTGTCAATTCGGCTTTTCTGGTAAAGATCCCCTTGTGAATAACCCTGAGCGCAGGAAATAAGGAATGGAGAAATTTCAGGTTGGCCATAAGACAATATGCGCAATCCCTCAAAAGGTAGTGAGTCAGTAGGGGAGTAGTTCTGATTTGTAAGTTCAAAATTGGTGTGCACATAAACGTCTCCAATAAAATATTTTCTGTGTGGTACACTGATAATGCTGTCCGGAAAGTCATTCAGTTTTACCCTTGGCAGTTCAATATTTAGCACCAGGTCGACACTGCCACCTGTCGTATCTGTTTGGTAATAGATGTATTCTTTGTTGAATTCGTAATACCCTTTGTCATTGAAAAATGTTGCTATCTGTTCTCTGTCGGAATTCAAGAGGTCAACATCGAAGAGAATTCCTTTCCTGATCGGGGTAATGGATTGAAGTGCCCCGGTGTATTTTGCCATTTCCAAATCGGAAATGTTGTACCTGAGCGAATCAATTAAATATGGTTTACCGGGATACACATGATATTTGACCTTACACATGGAGCTATCGCGGTTGTATACGACTTCAGGAATAATGTCTGACCGGAAATATCCTTTTTTCTGAAGAAAAATATTCATTTGCTCAGCACTTTTTTTGGTCTTGACGGTATCAAGCAGCACTGTTGGTTCACCAACAGTATAAGCCCAGAATGTGCGCCAGGTTTTACATTCCTTGGGAAGTTTCTTCTTCATCGACCTTCTTCGGTTCTTGGCGTCACATTTAATGGCAGCCTTCTTTTCACTTGCACTGAGTTTTTCTTTGTTTACAAGCAGATAAACGCTGTGGTTAAAACGGAACCAAAGTATACGTCTGTTTGGTTTGACTTTGGTAAAACTGAGGATCTCGTCTTTCGTAATTACAAATGTCTCAGGTGCGTCATGAATTTGAACATCGTGACGCCTCATGAATGACTCGCCTTCCGGCACATTGCGCATGTTTTTGCATGCCGAAAAGGTCAGGCAGACGCCCATTATCAACAATATGTTCAGATATACCTTCACCTGGCTTTGTTATCTTGCATCCGAAATTTTGTCCGAAAATCGTGACAACTGGTCTCTAAAATGCAGTATTGGGCATTTTTTGAGAACAATAGATTCTTCGGAAATTGTTCAATCCCTATTCAAAAATGCTGCCGCAGAAGAAAGATATACGTTTGGTCCGGTCTCTTCATCTGAAAAAATTCAGATCCCTTGAGGGTTTGTTTATTGTAGAGGGGAAGAAAATGGTTACCGAAGCGATTGATTGCGGACGCGAAATCCACGCGATATACACGACGGATGAGTCTTTTGCTGAACTGCATACCGGAGCTTATGTCGTGAACGCAAAGGAAATGGAGCAGATGAGTAGTTTTTCATCGCCATCACCTTATCTGGCGGTAATTCGTCAAAGGGAGCAGCCCACTTCGCCAATTCTGGATGAACACATCCTTGTTTTAGACGGAATTTCCGACCCAGGAAATTTTGGTACCATCATGAGAACAGCAGAGTGGTTCGGTATACGTCAGTTGATGTGCACCAATGATTGTGTAGAGTTGTATAATCCGAAAGTGGTGCAATCTTCCATGGGCAGTGTGCTGCGCATGTCTGCTTATTATACAGATGAAAAAAATATTGGTAACACCCTGAAAAATGCGGGATATTCTGTCATCGGCGCAGCTTTGGGAGGGAAGTCAGTATATGATTACCATTTTGAAGGCACAAATGCAATTGTAATAGGCAGTGAAAGCCACGGAATAAGACCTGCCATGAGAGAGCATATTCAGGTGTTGCTGGAGATACCGGGTTCCGGACGGTCCGAATCACTGAATGCAAGTGTAGCCGCCGGAATATTTTTGTCAGAATTGTTCCGAAGACGGCCCTGAGGGGATCTCGTGCCAGTGCGTTACGTCTTTGAAGAAGTGGTTGGTATTTCCTTCCCCTTGCCAGAAATGAGCTCCGTGTTTGTGATATTTTTCAGAACCTTCGGGATAAAAGTCTTTGCAGAATTTCAGCACTATCACTTCACGGATTTCGAATTCTCCCGATTTACCGGGGAGAAACACTTTATTTCCTGGAATATAACCGAGAACACGCTGCCCGTCTTCAGGCAATTTTAAATTCACCGAATTCCATGTCATTGTTACTATCGATATTGTTGCTTTGATGTATACGGCCAATACTTGGCCTCACCTCGGGTTGCAAATTTATACATGAACCTGTATAGGTGCAGCGTGAAATTGGATTACTGTGTTAACACCAATTACTCTGAATGAATAAAGTTCTATCCAATCAGAAAGGTGATGAAAACCTTCGGATTGGATTTTGCTTATCGTGCTTTTATTATACACGTGCTGACAGTTCATGCGTCTTAACGCAAACTAACAATTATTGCTTTGTGCACCGTCTTGTCTTGAATTCATCGTCCCTGAAATACTGAAAGTTGTTATCGATCCAATTGTCAAAGTCTTTTCGATGCAATTTTCTATAGCGATCCAGATAACTGAGATATAGTTGAGGGAAGTCTTTTTGGTATCTCACCGAACCTGCTGCCAGATATAAATGATTGAATTTTTCCTCCGTATTTTTTTCCATATAGGGCTCCATAAGTTCGACCACCCAGTCAAGACTATTGTAGTGACTGAAATACAATCCGAGTTTATAGGCAACCTTGTCATCGAAGGTTGTTTTTCCGAACATATCATGTATCGCATTCAAATTGGAAACCATATTCGGATAATCGTTGATGTATTCGTAATATTTCACTGCAGTGAGATGATAATTGAGCAGCATTGTATTCACAGTATTCACTGGCGCCAGAGAAGCACACTTTTGTACCATTTTGAAAAGTATTTCTGGTTTGATGAGTGTGTCACCTGTCGTATTCCAATAACTGATAGCATAGATGCAATAGTTGTATTGGGCTTTTTGATTGTCCTTGAATTTTTGAAAAAACCAGCTCATCGTTTCTGTATCACTATACAATGAGTCAAACGGATTGATTGCCTTTGCAGCCAGTAGATTGATAGTGTAGGGGAGGTCACGCGCATTGCTGTCGAGGGGCATATCACTGATGTAACTAATACTGGTTTTTTCTTCCAAAAATTGTTTGATAATTCTGGATTGAATTTTATATGCTCTTCGATAATCACTCTTGTCCATGGCGTTTTGAACGCCCTGATATAAAATATGGCCAGGTGAATTTTCGTCAATAACTCCGGCGAAGTCAATTTCGAATTCCACATAGCGTTGTTTTGAGAGGAACTCTTTCATATCCGGTTTATTCAGTGAATCCCGAAGTAGTCTGCGGATATCGGTTTGTGACCTATACATTAGATTGCTGTATGGACCTCTGTAAATCTGTTTGTAAAAAAGATCCCAGTTTTCTGATGTTGTAATTCCGGGCACAATCCCGACTTTAAGATTTTTAGTAAGAATTGCTGCGACCTGACCTGCTCTGTCTTCCTGCAATTTTTTGTTGCTGTTCAAATTGCCTTCGATGGAGCTATATGCTTTGACCCGTATGGCTTTTACATACTCTCCTGCTCCTTCAAGCTGATATTTGAGTAATTCCCTTATTTCGTCGTCGATTTTGGAGCTTGATTTATCGAATACAATTCTGTCAGTATATATAAAATTGAAATTCTCCGGTGTAAAACTTTCTTCCGTCATCTGCCAGCAGGGCTGCAGGTCGATGAGATCGAATTCCTGAGATTCTATTTCAACGGGAAAGTCATATGAACAAAGGCAGGAATTCCGAATCAACAACGTGTTCAATTGAAATTTTTTACCTCTGATTTCTTCCGGCAGATCACACACATAGGAGATCAAACGACCTTGTTTGTCCTCATTCCGTTTATACAATTCGGTGAAGTCGACAGGTGGAAGAAGGATACCATCGTGGTATGGGTTTCCGTTGAGCATGTTTGGCCCATTGCAGATGAACTGTTCTTTGAAAACAATGTCAACTGCCAGTTGATCACCGGCCTTGGTGAAGTTCTTCTTCAACGGCGCCAACGTTTGCATAAAAAGATATACCTTATGGTCGCGAACGAAAATTCGATTGGCTATGCGAAAACCGGCAACTTCTTTGACCACCTGGTCGCAAACCTTTGCATCGTAAAGTTTAATATTGAATGGCTTGAGATATTTTTTAAGTGATGGCTCAACCGTAAATGGTCTGGACGCAAAGACCTGAGCCGCGTAGAGGTTGTTTTCCTCCCTGTTATAACTGACAGACAGGCCTTGTGCCTCGTATTCAGGTTTGATCATATTTGCATAGTGCCCGGGCGAATTCTTCCACTGTTGAAACATCTGTTCCGCCAATTGATCATAGGTAGAAACAGTTACAGGTGCTTTGTCCCATTTGTTATTCAGGGGCACCTGCAATGGAAAAAACAAACAATTCTCACCTACCTGATCGTGATTGCCACCATAGTACTGAACTCTGTCAAAAGGAGATTTCTTTTTGACCGTCGTTTGGTCATGAGTGAGGGTTTTGTTTTTCGCCATGAATGCGGCGTGATCATTGGCAGCTTGAATGAGTATTTTATCTTCTTCGAATGAGGAGAGTCCTTTTTCCTTTCGAAGAATATTTAGTTTTGAAGCAAATATTTGTCGGATAAGGGTGGTATCGATTTTTCCGGGTTCAATGGGCCGCGATAATGGTTGGCAAAGCATAGGCAAAGCCATTGCAAAGTATATTATGAGTGCTGCCAACCATTTCATGATTAACCAAAGATAACCAATCGCTTAATTGTGCATTGCCGTTCTTTCATTTTCAACACCAAGTTAACTTGGTTATCATGATTTTATTATGAACTCTTGATTGATGCATCCTGTCTTAGTTTTTTCAGTGAACTGATAAGATCGTTTAACTTCGTACTTTATTTTTTTTATGTCTGAAACAATTATCATCGAGAAACAAGGGTCTTGTGTTTACATTAAACTGAACAGACCGCAGGTATACAATAGTTTTAACCGGGAAATGGCACTTGCCGTGCAGGAGCAGTTGGATCTTGCTGAGAAGGATGAATCGGTGAGGGCAATCGTTTTAATGGGTAACGGAAAGGCATTTTGTGCAGGCCAGGATCTGGCAGAGGTAACCGGTCCGAACCCACCTGGTTTTATGACCATTCTTGGTGAGCATTACAATCCGATTATTTCAAAAATCAGAAATATTCCTAAGCCAGTCATTGCCGCTGTGAATGGCGTTGCTGCCGGAGCAGGAGCCAATATCGCATTGGCCTGTGATATCGTTGTATCCGCAGAATCGGCATCTTTTATTCAGGCATTTTCTAAAATTGGACTCATACCAGATAGTGGCGGTACATTTTTTCTTCCGAGAATGATCGGTTTTCAAAGAGCATCAGCCTTGATGATGACAGGCGATAAGGTTTCTGCTCAGGATGCGTTGCAAATGGGTATGCTTTATAAAGTATTCTCAGATGATGTATTTACTGAACAAGTCATGAAACTTGCGCAGGAGTTATCTCAGATGCCAACTCACGCTCTCGGACTTATAAAGGCTGCACTTAATCAAAGTGCAACAAACGGTCTTGATGCTCAGCTAAAGTTGGAAGAGAAATACCAGATTGATGCCGGGCAATCTGCCGATTACCAGGAAGGCGTTACTGCCTTCATGGAAAAAAGAAAACCAATATTCAAGGGCAAATAATTTTTTCGTTCTTCTATTATTTCTGTGATAAATCACTGCCGATCATTGAAGAACGCTGCTTTTTGTTTTGCATGAATTTAACGATGATCTGAATGATCAACGCACCAGCAGCTGATTTTATGAGTGCGCCAGGAAGCATGTCGTTGATCCTTGACTTCCATTGGGGATCCAGTTTCATTAACCATATGGCGCCTAAGAGAATAATAATGGTATGTCCAAACAACCAGTTGAGTATTGCGGTAAGTGGCCTGTTGAATGCGTCCTGTTCAGCGAGGTAACCGCAGACAACTGCAGCTGCTAAAAAACCGAATATGAATCCTCCGTATGGCCCGAAGAGAGCATCCGGACCGGAAGAATAACCTGCAAAAACCGGTGCTCCTGAGATTCCAGCGACGATGTAAATGATTACAGCCGGAATACCAATTCGCCAGCCAAATCCTATAGCACTGAAAAGAATGATAAGCGTCTGAAGCGTTATAGGTGTTTCGCCCTGAATATCTATCTTGTATGGTGCTACAAATGCCAACAAAACAAGACATATGACGAGTTTGACCAGGTAGTCAATATTCAGAGATTTGCTGAATTGTAAGTATCTGTTGAGCACGCTGTTCTTTATCTGTTATCAATGATAAATTGAACTGCCTCTTCCATAACGAGGCTGTTGTTTTTTCTGTCAATATCGGCCATAAGTCTTGAAGAATCAATGGTCATGGATTTTATTTCTGAGTGGGGCCTCGGCACGGTGAACGTATATGCAGGATCAACCCATCTCCAGTCAGGCATGACAGTCCATTTTCCGTTGTAACCATCAGCGGGTTTATGACCGCGCATGATATCAAGTGGCATCACAAATGTCTCGTAGCTGCCATCTTTATATTCGATCTCAACCTCAACGGGCATAGGCATACCTCCTTTGCGCTCGAGTGTGATTTCTGTGTTTTTGAGCACACCACGTACCATGACAATTCCGTAGTCAATGGTTTTGATGGAGTTCACGAAATATTCATTGTACCAATCCAACTCAAGACCGGATTTTTTTTCCATTACCCGAATGAAGTCAAAGTGATCGGGATGCCGGAATTTGAATTTGTTGAAATAGTCAAGCAGCGCAGCGCGAAAATTCGTTGGCCCCAGAATATACTCTAATTGTGCCAGATACACTTCACCTTTGTTATATGCAGCTGTACCGTATGCATAATTCGTTTGATAATGATCTGCATGAGTATCCAATTCTTCTTCTTTGCCATCGGCC
>JBEIHH010000019.1:0-33726 GCA_040381475.1 Crocinitomicaceae bacterium
CATCTATGGCGAAAAGATCGTTTTTCACAAAAAGCAATTCAACAAAGGCAATATATATGGTGGCCTGCTGTTCGGATTTGGATGGGCCATTACAGGTGCATGTCCGGGTCCACTTTATGCGCAGATCGGAACAGGTGCGACTGTGATTGTTATTACTTTACTCAGTGCCATCGCAGGTACCTGGGTGTATGGATTGACAAAAGAAAAACTTCCGCACTGATTGCTGCGTAGATGATTGCGCTATTTACTGTGTGTTACTGCTGATCGGGATTGCGAATGACATGAAAGGTTCCATTGGTCATCTGTGCAGATATTAAATCAATGCCCTCAAAATGCGACACTGTGCCACTGAATGTTCCACTGATCGGCTGACCGACATTTCCGCTTTGGGTGACTGTCAGCGTCCCGCTTTCGGCAAACCACAGATCGCCATTGATTGAAAATCCTACCACGGCATCCGGATCATTTTCCAGATCCCATGTTCCGGGTGACGTTCCCGGATAACTGAGTGTAACATAGTCAGCATTGACATTACTTGCATACACCATCATAAATCCATCCGGAACACTATAATTACCAAAGGCAAACTGCGGAGTCGTGGAAATATCAAAATTATAATTGCTGAATCCACCTCCATTCAAAGTCATGGAGATACCGAAATCGCCTGTCGGCCCGCTGCCACATAAATCAAACGATCCGGCATTTACCGAAGCACCGGCAACAGATGGTAAGGTAATGTTTACTGTTTCAGTAATTCCTGTATTGGCTCCGATGGCATTCAATTCAGCTGGAGCACCATTGGCCGGTACTGGTATCGAAAAAATTCCATCCGACGTCACCGATACGTTGGAATAGCCTCCCTGCCAGCTCAATGCAATGAATCCTGTGAGGGTGCCTGTGTTGCAGATAATCGTTCCGGTAACTGTAGCCGGACACTGAGTCTGTAGTCCTTCAATAGAATAAACCTGTCCATTGGAAACTGCAGGCACGCTGGCAACTGAGGATGCCAAACCTATCTGCGGCATATCAACAAACACCTCAAAACTCACGCCGGTTGGAACAAAACGACGATATACGCCATCCATATTTGTTGTCGCATATCCCTGCCCTACCCGCACAACAACACCCGGCAAGGGATCTCCATTGCAATCGGTTACAAGTCCGGTAACCTCTGCGCGATCTCCGGGAACATCGGCATTCCAGGTAGAAAAATGGGTGACCGTGCCGGTATACAATCCCCCGAGCATCGTGATTGTGCCCTCTTCCTCCCAGTATCCGGTCGCCTCATTGAAGTGCCATGCCGGCATAGAGATTGGCGCTCCCGGAGCCAATGACGGAGGAACAGGTATGGTAAATGTTGCTGTTGCTGAAGGTGCGAGATTTAATGCAACACCGCCATTATCAGTCAGGTTTACCATAAGCATACCGTAAGAAATCAACTGGGCCTCACTGCCGCCTGTTTCAATTCCAATCAGATCACCACCAGGAATGATCTGAGAGAAATTCGGGTCTTCCGGGTTCAGGTACTCAACCGCTACATTGACATTGCCTGTATATAGCGTTCCGTCTTCATATGCAATACCTCCGGCCGGAAAATCCACAGTAACACCTGATCCCAGATCTACTTCTCCTCCACTTGACCCATTGATAAAATAATCCGGTGAATTGTCTGTCATCACGATTTTCATATTCGTTGTTCCTCCCGCATCAGCAAGTACACCAAGACCGGTTTCAAAATAGCCATTGCGCTTCACATTCACATAACAGCGCTCGCCGGTTCCCACATTACCGAAAGAAAAATATCCAAATTCATCAGTGGTTTCTGTAAGTGAACCATATATTACTTCGGCTCCGATCAAACGATTTCCCTGACGATCCACTACCGTGCCACACAAGTATGTCGAGGAGGTAGGATTCGGTGTGTTGGTATTCGAAGAATTATCTGTAGAATCTTCATTTTGTTTTTTGCATGAAGCGACCATCGCAGCAATAAACAGAAGAACTGTCAGTGAGCAGACATAAGCGTTTTTCATAGGAATGGATTTTGGTTAATCAATAAAAATAACAACAGTCAATCAATCCGTTTGGTTATGCAGGACCAGATACAAACACATGTTCCTTTCAACCAAATGATCAAAACAGTACCAAATGTAATGCATACAAACGATCAATTCAATCTGCTCCGGCACAATCACGCCTTCCGGTGCATGAGGCGATAACTCAATCCAATCATTGAATACATTATTTAATAACTATAAACTGTCCCGTGCAGACGGTTTTGTCATTCCCTATTTTAAAGGAATACAAACCGGCGGTCAGGAATGAAGTATCCAACATCATCTGACTTTGTGTAACCAGTGCAGAATAAACACACTGTCCTGATTGGTTATAAATGAAGATCATATCACTGGTTGACCATTTTGATGCCAGTTTAATGGTGAGCTCATTTCGAACCGGATTCGGAAACAGCGCCAGACCGCTGCGTGAAATTTCTGAAGTATTCAAAGGTGCGGACTTCAACTGCACATGATCGACGATAAGCGTATTTCCTTCCAGATCATCATCAAATGGCCATGCCGCAGAAGTAATCTCAACTCCAAGCGTATCAGGCACAGAAAATGTATTCAGCGGCATTTCAAAATAGGTAAAGGAAGATGCCGGAGCAAGTTGAAGATAGTTGCCTCCAATGTTGTTGCCACTGGCATAAATCATGGCCGAAACCGCCGCAAATTGTCCTTCCGGTGCAATGAATTTGTAATATCCACATAACGTATCCGACACGTTGCTGTATGGCAATCCACCGACCGGGGGCCCATTGCTAATATCAGAAGTGGTAACGGTTGATGGATCGATGGAACCATCCTCTCTCATTTCATTGACGAGCTGAATAGCATATTCACCGCTGTAGCTGTCCGATGTACGGCTGATATTGTTGCCTCGGTTGTTCCAGCCGATCGGGCGATCCCACGTATACGAGTTCCATTCGTCAAAGGAACCGTTTGGTATCGGAGGCATAACAGGGCTTTCACCGGTAAATGCAAGCTGATCAAATTCGATCCAGCTACCGATTTCGATTCCTTCCTCGGTAATGAGATTGCTGCTCGTGGCGGCTATGATTACCGTATCAACAACGGCATCATTCGTTAATGCGAAACTGAACGCGGTAAATTCCGTTTGATCACCTGTGCCCTTGATTTTGAACAGATCAAAGCTGGAAATGCTTCCCCCGGACTTGCAGATAACGATCATCAGCGCCGTATCGAGTGCAGGGAGGTGATACCGGTAGTATCCTGTAATGCCAGTCGGAGAACCATTGTAAGGTACACCTCCTTCGCCAGCCACCGGATCTCCATTCGTATTGGAAAAATAGGCAGGGATCAACTCATCACCGTCGGTCATCGTTTCCAGACGTATTGCAGAATTGATATACCCGTTGACTTGAGTGGTTGCGACAAAACCAGCATCCATCAGATTCTCGTTGGCCGATGTGTTCCACTGATCCGGCATTGCATATTCAATAATGGTCCATTCTTCAAAATCACCGTTGGGTATGGATTGAGCAGCCATCAGTAAAGGAAACATCATCGTCACCAGAATGTAGCATAGTCTTTTCATGTGATAAGTTTTAAATATGATAAGGTTGAAATTGCGGTCCGACCCACTTTACGAATCGGATCACTAACGTATCGTGCATACGATAAATCCTCTATGATAAAGATTACCATGCAGACTGACAACCAACATGAGCATTATCATTTCCCCGGACTACTTATGACCCATTGTGGGAAATTTTATCGAATGATCAGGCGCATCAAATCACGTTTTGGATTTGCGGGTGGATCATGTTTTTTTTTATTGAATACCGAAACTATCGCAGCGCAAAACATCATGCCGGACACTTCCGCAAACCCCATGCTGACCGTGTCTGTTCAGGCCGGTTTATCCTCTGCCAACAGCAGCTGCATTCCATGCACCGGCAGACAAGCCATTTCCGGATATACAGTATTCACTTCTGTAGGTTTGTTGCTAAACGAAAGACTCATGCTTGAGGCAGCCGTCGGTTCATGGATAAGTTTCAACGGACATCAAAATCCCAGGGACTCAAGACTTCATCTTTTGTTGAGAACGCATTATCGTCCTGTAAGACCAGGTCAGTTTACAGTCACCACCGTAATCGGTGTGGGCAATTTGTTCCGGAATATGAGGGGCTTTTTGGCCGAATTCTCCAGATTGCGCTTTCTAATCAATAATGAACCAACGCCAATCCAGCTCACTTTCCGATACAAAACTTCGAAAAAATATTATGCAGCAAATCATCGGCATTGATCTCACCAGTGATTTCTGCGAGGTGGAAGATTGTCTTGCGGATATCGATCGCTAAAAAGTCTCCTGTGATGCCGTGGTCGATGCCGTGCAGAATCTCTTTCAATGATGTGGATGCCTTGCTCAATGATTCATGATGCCGTGCATTGGTGACAATGGTCTCGCCGCTGTTTATCCGCCCCATGTTGACACTCTGCATCAACGACTGCTTAAGTTCTTCGATGTGAAGTTTGTTCTTGGCCGATATCAATATAAGATTCGTCACCGATGCAAATAATTTTCTGAATCTGGTTTCATCAAAATCCGGAAGGTCTGTTTTATTCGCCAACGTGATCACCATCTTCTCCTCCCCTGCTTCAGCCTCTACTTGTTGTCTGAACAATTGGTATTCATCATAACTTGTCGTATTCGCATCCATGAGCAACAACAACACGGAAGCTGTCTTTGCTTTCTCAAATGCTCTTCCGATGCCGATCTTTTCAATAGTATCTGTCGTCTGGCGGATGCCGGCTGTGTCTATGAAGTTAAACCTGATGCCACCCAGCGTGATGTGATCTTCTATGGTGTCGCGCGTGGTGCCTGCAATGTCGGAGACGATCGCGCGCTCTTCATTCAACAGCGCGTTCAACAATGTGCTTTTGCCCGCATTCGGTGCGCCGAGTATAGCAACAGGAACACCGTTCTTCATGGCATTGCCCAGTTTGAACGAATCTTTCAATGTGTCAACAACTCCCAAAATTTCGCGCAACAATTTGGTGAGCTGATCACGGTTGGCAAACTCAACATCTTCTTCTGCAAAGTCGAGCTCGAGTTCCACCATAGATGCAAAATGGATCAGCCTTTCTCGCAATTGATTGATTTCATTGGAAAATCCTCCACGCATCTGATGCAACGCCTGTTTGTGCGCCGCAGCAGATTCAGAAGCAATCAGATCACCGACGGCTTCGGCCTGAGACAAGTCCATACGACCGTTCAGAAAAGCACGCATGGTAAACTCTCCGGGTTGCGCCAAGCGGGCGCCGGCATTCAGCAGCAATGCGAGAATGCGCTGCTGCACATAAGCCGAGCCATGACAGGCAATTTCAACAGTGTTTTCTCCGGTGAATGAACGTGGCGATCGATAAACCGTCACCACCACATCGTCAATCAACTCTTCACCCGACTTCAACCAACCATGCACAGATTGATGAGATTCCTTTTTCGAAAGATCACGCGAAAAATGAGGCTGAACGATGGCCTCGGCATTTTCACCCGATAACCGGATCAATGCAATGGCGCCGATTCCTGGCGCAGTTGACAATGCGCAAATTGTTTCGCTGGTTAAACTCATCAGGGTGCAAAAATAACAGCAGCTTGAAAGCTCAGGTCGATGGGCCCCGGATTAATAAAGCATGCCAAAAAGCCAGAGCGGAATTTCATTACCGGCGCCGGTGAGCAGATCATCTTTTACGACATAACTTTTGGTCACTCCTCTCACCTGCTTCGACTGTTTGTTTTTTCCACCAATTTCAAATGTGTATTTTTCATTCACTACAAAATCACTCACAGGACTGGCTTGAACCAGATGATCCTTGCTCAGGTGACTGAGAAAAAATGCTTCCCGATTGTTGCCGGTATTGACATCTCCAAGCGCCAGTGCAAAAGCAAGGTTGGGGTTGTCGAGGTAAATTTTATCCGGCTTCGTCAAAGGACCAAGTGTTTTACCTGCAACACTCAGCATGCGAATGATGCCCGCGCGTTGCAGGTGCTCCAGGTAAAGCATGGTGGTTTCGCGTTTGGCTTCAATGGCTTCCGCGAGCCTGGTCACATTCGGCTTAAAAGGCACCGACTGAGCGATATATGCCAGCAACTTTTTCATCTTATAAATCGAATGATAGGGCATGTTGGTGACGGCCGCAATGTCCGTTTCAAGCACCAGGTTGGTGGTGCGCATCAACTTGCTGCTGTACGCTGCTTTGTTTTCGAGATAAAACGGATAACAGCCAAACTCCATGTACTGCCTGAAGTATTTGAGCGGACTTCCGATTTTTTTCGAATATGAAAAAGCCAGATCTACATGGTCTTTTAGCAGGGTCTCCAGCGCTACCGGTTGCAACCTGATCCCGGTTTCCAACTGAATAAACTCACGAAAACTCAACACCGGCAGATGATAATCCACAGCCCTTCTGCTCAGATCTGCATTGGATTTGTAAATCTGGAGAGCACTGCTGCCCGTAAATATCACGCTGATCTTTTTGTAACTGTCATAGAGGCTTTTGATCTCCACCGACCAGTTGAGGTATTTGTGCACTTCATCCAGAACGAACAAATTATAGCCTTGTTGATACAATGCACTCACGGTTTCATAAAGCGATTGTTTCTGGAAGAAAAAATGATCCAGCGAAATGTAGATGCAGGCGGACTGATCGGGTTGTTGCCTCAGGTATTGCAGCAATGCCGTAGTCTTTCCGCTGCCGCGATGTCCCTGAACAGCGATCAGACGGTTGTTCCAGTCTGCATTCAGCACATCCAGCCTGGAATAACTGGCCGGAGCCGCTGAAATAAGCATTGCCGATTCACGAATCAAATCATTCATTTTGCGAGAATTATCTAAACAAAAATAAAATTCCGTCCTTTCAAAGGAACAAATATACGCTATATTGTCCTTTTATAAGTACATTTATTCCTTTTTCTGTTCTTTTCACAGAACATTTTTATCCTCATTTTGCACCAATCAAAGGGCATTTATGGGCATATTTCACCTGATGAAAAAGACAACAGGCGTATGAAGTTGTGCTTAATTTCGCCACCTCAATTCAAAAAAAGATATGGGCGTACTCGTTGGTAAACATTCTAAAGTCATCGTGCAGGGCTTCACAGGTAGTGAGGGCACATTTCATGCATCACAGATGATCGAATTCGGCACAAACGTAGTTGGAGGAGTAACACCGGGCAAAGGTGGCACTACCCATCTGGAGAAGCCGGTTTTTAATACAGTTGAAGATGCGGTGAAAAGCACAGGTGCCGATGTTTCCATCATTTTTGTTCCGCCTGCATTTGCTGCTGATGCGATCATGGAGGCGGCCGATGCCGGTATCAAAGTGATCGTGACCATTACGGAAGGCATTCCTGTAGCAGATATGGTTAAAGCCAAAGAATATATCCATGACAGAGGTTCACGACTGATTGGCCCCAACTGCCCGGGCGTAATCACCGCTGGTGAAGCAAAAGTGGGTATCATGCCAGGTTTTGTATTCAAGCCTGGTAAAGTGGGCATCGTATCCAAATCAGGTACGCTCACATACGAAGCTGCTGACCAGTTGGCAAAAGCCGGTCTGGGTGTAACTACAGCTATCGGAATAGGTGGTGACCCAATCATCGGCACTACTACAATGGAAGCCATTCAACTCCTGATGAATGATCCTGCAACTGAAGGAATTGTGATGATTGGTGAAATCGGTGGTGAGCTCGAACCAAAAGCTGCCCGTTGGATCAAAGAAAATGGCAACAAAAAACCTGTTGTCGGATTCATTGCAGGTGAAACTGCTCCGAAAGGCCGCACCATGGGTCACGCAGGTGCTATCGTCAGCGGTGAGAACGAAAGTGCGCAGGCGAAAAAACAAATCATGCGCGAATGTGGAATTCATGTGGTCGACAGTCCTGCACACATCGGACAGAAGATGAAAGAAATTCTCGGATAATCAATCCTATAATCAATGAAAAAGCTCCTCATTCAGGAGCTTTTTTATTTTACAGCTACTATACCGGATGTATGTCTCGCTTCTATTCGGTGAATACCCGTTTCTCTGGGTAAGAGAATGATTGATTTCATCAATTCATAATCCTTGTGTTGATTGACAAAATCAACTTCGGACGTATCAATAAGCAAAACGTGCATGTGCTCGTGTTGTCTGATAAATTCCAGATATTGGTGCTGAATGTTTTCGAGATAAGCATCTGTTATCTTGTTCTCGTAACTCCTGCCGCGTTTGCGAATGTTTCGTTGCAGATGCTCTACATCGAGGTACAGGTATACCAGCAAATCAGGAGCGGGGCAACTTCCCTCGACGATCTCAAACATTTTCAGAAAAAGATCATACTCATCCTTGTTGAGATTGTTCTTGGCAAAAATCTGACACTTGCTGATGAAATAATCCGAAACGATTACCGGTGAAAACAAATCACCGGAATTCATCTCACGTTTCAGTTGAGAAAAACGTTCCGATAAAAAACTGAGTTCAACAGGAAAGGCATAACGCTCGGGCTGCTCATAAAACTTAGGTAAAAACGTATTGTCAGCGAACTCCTCCAGCACCAGTTTCGACTGGATATCGGCCGCCAGCTTCGTCGCAAGACTGGTCTTGCCCGCACCGATATTTCCTTCTATGGCGATATATCTGTAAGGTATCATAGCCTTGTCACCTTCGTGGTATCTGTACACTCCTTCAACAAGACTGCAATTGACTTTTTAAGTTCCGGATGTTCCAATTCCGGGGCAATTTCGCAAAGCGGCATCAATACGAATTTGCGATCCTGCATTCTGGGATGGGGAACTTTCAACTTCTCATCATCCAGAATTTCCATATCGATAAGAAGAATATCGACATCCATTTCTCTCGATAGGTATTCTTCATCGCTCCGTTCACGTCCATAAAAATCCTCGAGTTCAAGTACTTCCTGCAACAACTCCTTATTGGTTAAAGATGACTCAATACAAACAACCTGATTCAAAAAAGGTGGTGCATCCTGCATTCCCCAAGCCTCGCTTTCATACACAGACGAAATAGCGACGATATCACCAAAATTAAATTCAATGAACATCCTGGTTTCTTCAAGATTAGCCTCCCGCTCGCCGAGATTGCCTCCAATGCATAAGTAGATCGTACGCTTCAATGCCATCGTGCGAATTTAATCAGCACCGTGAAGAAATCTTGCAGCGACATTATAAATAAGTCGGCATTCGAAATTTCATGTATTCCCAAAAACAACAACAAAAGTACCGCTCAGGATATGGCCATGCCGTTTGTGTAAATAACTATCACTGAGGTCTGAAAAGGAAATAAGTTTGGTTTGAATTTTAAATACTCAATCATGAATTTTTTCAAAACTCTTTTAGCCTCGATCCTCGGCACAATCCTAGGTCTTGGTCTATTGTTCCTCATCTTCATCGGGATCATCGCAGGTCTGGTTGGCAGCATGGAAAAAAAGGCAGTAAACGTTGAAGAGAATACTGTTTTACACCTGAAATTCGACAACCTCCTGACGGAACGTGGCAACGACAAAGACGTAACATTCGATCCAACCAATTTCGAAAGTGATTCAAAAACCGGTCTGAATCATATCATGGCCGACCTGGAAAAAGCGAAAAACGATCCTAAAGTGAAGGGTATATTCCTTGAACCTTCTCAGGTGCTTGCAGCGCCAAGTACGATGCTGGATGTACACCGCGCGCTTGAAGACTTCAAATCATCCGGGAAATGGATCGTTTCTTATTCTGAAGATTTTAGCCAGGGAGCATATTATCTTGCAAGCACTGCCAACGAAATTTACTTGTATCCTCAAGGATCGCTCGACTGGCGTGGAATAAACGCTGAACTTATGTTCTTCAAAAAGCTTCTGGACAAGTTGCAGATTGACGCACAGGTTATCCGCGGACCAAACAACAAATTCAAAAGCGCGGTAGAGCCTTATATCTATGATCAGATGTCTCCGGAAAATGAAGAACAACTCAAAACCTTCATCAGTGATATCTGGCGTGTTATGTTGGATGGAATCAGCGCCAGCAGAGGTATCTCTGTTGCGGATTTGAACCGATATGCCGACGAACTGGCCTTTGTTCAACCTGAAAAAGCCGCTGAAGCACGTATGGTCGATGGACTCAGGTACCGTGATGAAGTGATTGCCATCATCAAATCCAAACTGGGAATTGATGCATCTGCAAAAGACTCCGAACTTAAATTCGTAACACTCGGTGATTACCACAACAGCGGTGGTGAAAAGAATGAAAAAGACTCTCCTGATTACAAAAAAGACAAAGTTGCCGTTGTTTATGCTGTCGGTGCTATTGAAAGCGGCGAAGGTGATGACTTCACCATTGGCAGCGAGAGAATTGCAGGTGCATTGAAAAAGGCCCGTGAAGATGAGAAAGTAAAAGCCATTGTTCTCCGTGTAAACTCGCCTGGAGGTTCAGCACTCGCATCAGATGTGATATGGCGAGAAACCGAACTGATACGTCAAAGTGGTAAACCATTTTATGTTTCCATGGGCGACTATGCTGCATCAGGCGGTTACTATATCAGCTGCAGTGCAGAAAAGATTTATGCGAACACAAACACTATTACAGGTTCAATTGGTGTGTTCGGCATCGTGCCCAACATGCAGAAATTCTGGGATGAAAAACTCGGTGTTACGTTCGATCGTTATGAAACGAATCCCCATGCCGATCTTATCTCTGTGAACAAACCTCTCGATGAGATGGAAATGAAGGCAATGCAAGACATGGTTACCGACATCTACGATGACTTCACCGGAAAAGTAGCCAAAGGACGCAATATGACTCAGGCTCAGGTCGACAGCATTGGTCAGGGACGCGTATGGAGCGGTGAAGATGCAAAGATGATCGGACTTGTTGACGAAATCGGAAACCTTCAGGACTGTGTTCGCGCCATTGCAGAAAAAGCAGGAATGACAGATTATGCAGTGAAAGAACTTCCTGACCTGATCGATCCTTTCCAAAAATTAATCGAAGACATTACAGGTAAAAAAGAAACAAAAATTCTTCAGGAAGTGCTCGGTGAAAACTACCGGATATATGAAGATCTGCGTGAGATTCAGAACATGAAAGGCATTCAGACCCGTTTACCTTTCCTGATCGAAATTCAATAATTTGAAATATTTTTCAGTGGTGGAATCCGTTCCCGGATTCCACTCTTTTTTTTGCTATGGGTGAAAAATTATCAATGGATCAGCTGGGCAGAATTTCCGCTGAAGAATTCAGAAAATCAGAGAAAATACCCATCACGGTTGTTCTGGACAATATACGCAGCGGACTGAATGTCGGAAGTGCATTCAGAAGCGCAGACGCCTTCAGAATTGAAAAAATCATCTGCTGTGGATATACGCCCATTCCTCCACACCGCGAAGTGCTCAAGAGCGCTCTGGGAGCAACAGAATCGGTATCGTGGAATCATATCCCGGACACCCGTGAGGCTGTGTGGCAGCTTCAAAGTCAGGGTATCAAAGTTTTCGCCGTCGAACAAACAACGGGGAGTATCCCGCTTCAGCAGTTCCAACCTGCCAGCTATTTGCCTTTGGCCATCGTGCTCGGCAATGAAGTTCAGGGAGTCAATCAGGAAGTGATTGAAAAATGTGACGGAGCGATCGAAATTACCCAGTTCGGGACCAAACACTCCTTGAATGTGGCAGTTTGCGTCGGAATTGTGCTTTACGATCTTTGCTCAAAAACCCGTGACCAGCCAACCCGACTTTTTGCAAATTTCGAAAGGTGAACTATATTTGTGTAGGTGATTCGTGCTTCCCTCATAATATTGACTACTTGTTTGGTTTCGGGATTACTGCGTGCTCAGAATTTCGATTTTTTCTCCGAAGAAGCTTATCTCAGGCATCCCAACCACATCGAATTCGGGTTGGGTGTAACCAATTTTTTGGGTGATCTTGGAGGCAAGAACGGAGTTGGCACAAACGACCTGCGTGATCTGGAGTTTACGGAGTTCAATTTCGGAGGTTATGTGGGTTTCAGGCACGCATTCCATAAGAATTTTTACGGCCGTTTTAATCTTGCCTATGGCCGCGTGAGTGGTGATGACAAACTGACCAAGGAAGCATTTCGCAACAACCGCAATCTGTCTTTTCGCTCTGATATTTTTGAGCTTAACCTGATGGGCGAATTATTCATCCGGATAGGAGGAAAAAAAGGTCATCAGCACGATCTGAGAATCGAGGACACAGACGAAAAACCATGGAGAGTTCGTGGTTCATACTTGTCTTTGTTTGGCGGTATTGGTGTTTTCAATTTTAATCCGAAAACTCAATATCAGGGACAATGGATTGAACTTGCGCCACTTTCAACCGAAGGTCAGGGACTACCGGGAGGAGTTGAACCATACAAATTATGGCAACTCAACATTCCGCTGGGAATTGATTACATGGTGCGAATGCACAAGCTTTGGTCCTTTGGTATTGAAGCTACTTATCGATACACCTTCACGGATTATATCGACGATGTGAGCGGTGAATATTACAATCCCAATGATCTTCAACTCTATCTGGGCGGAAATACTGGAGAAGTGGCAGCCTATCTTTCCAATCCGGCATTGGGTGCCCATAATGATGGAAAACCAGCCTTTGTAACCGCCACAGGCCAGCAGCGCGGAGATAAAGGCGATAAGGACGGTTATTTGTATGTGATGCTTAAAGCTGACTACCTCATCATCAGTAAAAGGGCTAAATTGAAATCCAAGCGCCACTTCAAGAAAAAGGCCAGGACTGTAATCTGATCAGTTATCCTGTTTTTATTTCTGCCTGATTAAACGCGATGTCCTATGCAACGGTTGGATCCTTTTTCTGCCTCTTGTTAGCGCAATGAACAGCAGAAATGCACACATCGGTAATTTGCAACCAAGCCTCTAAAATAGGTTCCCCGGCCTTTATGCATTTCATCAACCAGAAAGCAGGCTGTAAAATACTTTTCATTGCGGAGTAAATTTTGGAACATAAAAAAACCGCCCGAAGGCGGTTTTTGATGTCATTATTTTCGGATCAATCTCTTCTGCCACCAAAAATTCGCAGCAGGAATAAAAACAGGTTGATAAAATCAAGATATAGACTCAAAGCACCCATAACAGCGAGTTTGCCTGCCTCAGCAGTACCATACTCCACTCCTGCCCCAATGCGCTTGATCTTTTGAGTGTCATATGCAATCAAACCGGTAAATACAAGCACACCGATGCAACTGATTACATAATCCAGCGTACCGCTTTTCATAAACCAATTCACCACAGATGCGATAATGATGCCTATCAGGGCCATCATCAATATGGAACCCAACTTGGTAAGGTCGGTCTTCGTGGTGTAACCGATCACCGCCATGGTAGCGAATAGTCCGGCTGTAATTAAAAACACCTTCGCAATTGTTGCACTTGAATAAACAAGGAATATCACGCTCAGACTTAATCCCGTTATAAACGAATAAACCAAAAATATTGAGATCAGTGCTGTGTATGAAAGACGATTGAAAGCAAAACTCATGAGCAGAACTGCAGCAAGTGGCGAAAGCATGATCACCCACTTGAGCAAAGGCGATGTCTGCAAAATATTCAGCATCATTCCGCTGGCAGCGAACCAATATGCAGCCACTCCTGAAATGACGAGAGCAAGCGTCATGTATGAGAAAACATTTGCTACGAAACTCCTTGATACGGATGCGCTATCAAGATCAATGGTTTGTTGATTGTAATTATCCAGGTTATTCATTCTAAAAAATAATTTCAGCAAAATAACATCATTCAAATCGATATTCAAAGTGATCTTGCCGGATACACTGAAATTGACAACATTTAACCCTGCATACCCTGGAAAGGGTTTTACGCAGAGCAACTGGTGATTTAAACGGCTTAATTACGAATCACCCTGCGCTGTTTAACGCCTGCCAGACAATGAAGCATCGCAGCTCTATTGATAAAAGTTCCTAAAGTGAATATTTGATTAACTCAGCTTCGAAGCGATAAGAGAAATAAACTCTCTACGCGTTTTGGCATCGCTGAGGAATGTGCCGCTGAATGCACTTGTGGTTGTTGCACTGTTTTGTTTGCTCACGCCACGCATCTGCATGCACAGGTGATGAGCCTCAATGACAACTGCAACACCCAGCGGCTGAAGTGTTTCGTTGATACAATCTCTCACTTCAATCGTCAATCTCTCCTGAACCTGTAATCTTCTCGAAAAGACATCTACTATTCTGGGAATTTTGCTAAGGCCTACAATCTTTCCATTAGGAATATAAGCTACATGCGCCTTACCAAAAAAAGGCAACATATGGTGCTCGCAAAGACTATACAATTCAATATCCTTTACCAAAACCATTTCACTGTATTCTTCATCGAACATGGCACTGCGAAGTATTGCAGCAGGGTCTTGATCATATCCCTGAGTGATATAGGAATACGCCTTCGCCACACGCTCGGGTGTTTTGAGCAAGCCCTGACGATACGGATCTTCACCTATTTCCTCTAAAATGTTTAAGACGCTAGAGGCAATTTTCTTTTCGCTCGTGGTCAGTTCTTTCTCTATTTCGTTGCTCATGGATACAAGATTCATCTTCTTACGTTGTAAATGTATACCACTTCAAACAAGCAGACCTTAAGTTGGTTCAAGTTATCAGCAGTATTTCAATTTAACCAAAGTATTCTACTATGTTATTTTCAGTCTCGTAAAGCTTTACCGAATGCAAGGCTCGTTTGTCCGTTGACACGACATCAACCAACCTGTGCCATATAGCTATCGCAACATTCTCCGCAGAAGTCAGCTTTCCCTGTAAAAAATCGACATCCATGTTGAGATTCTTGTGATCCAGTTCCGAAAGCACCCGTTCTTCTATCAGATCACTCAGAAATTTAAGGTCTATACAATAACCTGTATCTGCATCCGGCTCACCCTTCACCGTAACGAAAAGGGTGTAATTGTGCCCATGCCAGTTGGGATTGGCACATTTGCCAAAAACCTTCGAATTGGTTTCGGCATCCCACTTGGGATTCCAGAGCTTGTGTGCGGCATTAAAATGCTCACGACGGGTTACGTATACTGTGTTGGGCATGTTGCTACTTCGTTTTACAAAGATACTTCATCAACATTTGGAATTGCAGAAGGTTCATCCGCACCGACACTTGTTGCTTTCTTCGTAAACTTGCACTTTCGATTTCGATGATAGTAGTAACAGGTGCCTCAGGTTTTATTGGAAGTTGTCTGGTATCCAGACTCAATGAAGACCATTTTTATGACCTCATTCTTGTAGATGATTTCTCCGGAAACTCTAATCATGTTTACCATGAAAAGACAGGCAAAAACTACCTTGGCAAAAAATACAAGGCTCTTGTCGACAGGAAAGAATTTCCGGATTGGTTGCGCAAAAATGAAGATCAGGTTCAATTCGTTTTTCACATCGGAGCCAGAACCGATACAACCGAATTCAATAAAGAAATTTTCGACGAACTCAATCTTGAATATACCAAAGAGCTTTGGCAAATCTGCGCGGAATTCGCTATTCCTTTTGTCTATGCCTCCTCGGCTGCTACATACGGTGGTGGTGAGTTTGGATATAAGGATGACCACAACATTATCCCGGCACTCAAACCACTAAATCCTTATGGTGAATCGAAAAACGATTTTGATATCTGGGCTTTGAAGCAGGAAAAAGCTCCTTTTTTTTGGGCAGGACTGAAATTCTTCAACGTTTATGGTCCGAACGAATACCACAAAGGAAGAATGGCCTCGGTGATATTTCATTCATTCAATTCGATCAGCCAACTCGGTATGATGAAACTCTTCAGATCTCACAGACCTGATTTCACTGACGGAGGACAAAAACGGGATTTTATTTACGTAAAAGATGTGACCGAGGTATGCATGTTCCTCATGCATCATCGCAAAAACTCAGGTATCTACAACCTGGGTAGTGGCAAAGCGAGAACATTTTTAGATCTGACAAAAGCCACTTTTGCCAACATGGATAAATCGCCACAGATTGAATTCATTGATACGCCAGCTGATATTCGTGACAAGTATCAGTATTTCACTGAAGCTGACATGTCAAAACTTAAATCCATTGGTTACAACAAGCCATTCCATACACTCGAAGAAGGTGTTCAGGATTACGTAAAGAACTACCTCCTGCAGGATTTTAAAATCTACTGAGCCGCTTATTCAAACGGTGCTGATTCGGATTCGCCAGACGAGGTATCTCTTTCACCCGGGCCGAGCCTTTCATGTATTTCCATCATGGCACCTTCCTTAAGACTATAAGCGGAGTGTTCAAGAATCTCAACCCCGGAAAGTTTGATAACAAAATTTGCCAGAAAAGAAGACAATGGCATGTATTCAGCCCTGATTCCGGGAATAGCAGGATGTTTCATTCTTTCATCCAACGAGCTCTTTAGCAACCATCCATGTATCTCGCTGAACGAACTCAACGGAATGACAGAATGTAATTCGTATACTACTTCATGATTCTTCAATTTGTTGTGGTACATCGAAAGCAACGTATCAAAAGATCCGGAAGCGCCAATCAATCGCTTCACCGGGAATTTTTGAAGAGCGTCTTTCAAAGGTTGAAGTTCCTGATGAAGGATGCGATCGAGGTATTCCTGATCAGCCTTGGAAAATCTGTCTTCCGGTTTTACCAGATCAAACAATCTCGATACACCAAGTAAAAAGCTCTGCTTCCAAAATATTTCATTCTCATTTGCAATGATCAACTCTGTGCTGCCTCCTCCAATATCCATGATGAGATTGCATTGAGAACCTAAATTCATAGAAAGTCGAACACCTTCGTAAATGAGCTCAGCTTCCCGCTCTCCTGCTATGATTTCGATATCAAGGCCAAACAACCTTTTTGCCGTCGCCACAAACTCACGGCCATTCGATGTCTCGCGGATCGCTGAAGTCGCATATGCATAGACATGATCGCACTGAAAATTTTTCGAATTGTTGAGATGACAATAGAGCGCATCAAGGCCACGAACAAATCTGGATGGTTTGATGATCTTTTCTTCAAAACCTCCTTCGCCAAGTTTTACCGGAAGCTTATTTTGAAAAACAACCTGCCAGCCCGAATCAGTCAAATCCGCAACCAGCAGATTAAACGTATTCGTACCACAATCGATTACTGCAATCTTATTCATTATCACCGTATCTAATTCAAAATGTAAACCACGCAATTCCTGAATTCAAAGGTAGGGTATAAGCCACAACCGATTTGGTTTGAAAAAAACACTGTGGTTGTTCTATTTTCGTGGCATGCAAAAAGCGATTCTCATATACATCGCACTCGTATTTTCAAATTTTGGTATTGCTCAAAAATCCGAGTTGGATTCGACCATTTTCGATCCTCATGTGACCATGAGTTATGCCTATCAAATTCCTGGTGGTGACCTATCCTCCCGATTCGGCAATAACAACAATCTGGGATTTGGAATTCACATCAAAAGCCGAACACAATGGTATTATGGTCTTCAGGCTACATTCCTTTTCGGCAATCGCGTAATTGCGGAAAAAGGATTTCTTCAAAACTTGCTTGTTGAAGAAAAGTACATTCTCGACAATGATGGCTTTCCAGCCAAATTCGATTTTCAGGAAAGAGGATTTACCATCACCGGCGAGTTCGGAAGACTTTTTAATGTCATAGGACCAAATCCGAATTCGGGCATACTGGTGAAGTGCGGTACCGGATTGCTGCAACATAAAATTCGCATAGAACATCAGGAATCAAAAATCAATCAGCTGGACGACGACTATGGCAAAGGATACGACCGACTCACCAATGGCCTTGTGCTGAATCAATTTGTCGGTTATTACCACATGAGCGACAACAGGCTGATCAACTTCGTTATTGGATTTGAAGCCTGGCAAGGATTCACTCAATCCAGGCGTGATCTGAATTTCGATACCATGGTTGCCGACACTGAAAAACGAAATGACAATCTTGTAGGTATTCGCGCCGGATGGACCTTGCATCTCTACAAGCGCATGTCAGATCACTTTTATTATTACTGAGAAATAAACTTTGCATTTCCTGTATAATATTTCGATCTATCTGTATTCTGCGCTCATGCAGATGGCGAGTCTGTTTCATCCTAAAGCCAAACAATGGATCAGTGGAAGGAAAAAATGGCACAAAATTCTGACGCAGTGGAAGGATAAGAACAAGGAAAGTGTATTCTGGTTTCACTGCGCTTCTGTTGGCGAATTCGAACAAGGAAGACCTCTGATTGAAGCGCTGCGAGAGAAAAACCAGAAACGTAAAATTGTCATCACATTCTTTTCGCCGTCCGGTTATGAGATGCGTAAAGATTACACAGGAGCAGATCTTGTGATGTATTTGCCTTCCGATTCACCATCGAATGCTCGCGCATTTTTGGACACATTGAAACCTGAGAAAGCATTTTTCGTCAAGTATGAATATTGGGCGAATTATTTCTTCGGATGCAAACAGCGAAATATTCCCCTCTACTTAGTAAGCGCCATACTGCGCCCAGAGCAACGATTCTTCGGATACTTTAAATCGTTCTGGAGGAAAGTGCTCGCATGCGTTCATACATTTTTCGTTCAGAACGAAGAAACAGCGGCACTGCTTCAAAGTATCGGTATGCGAAACTTTGTGCTGAGTGGCGATACGCGATATGATCGCGTGAAAGCCATTGCAGAAACAGGCAAATCCTTTCAACAACTGGAATCATTCACTGAAGGTATAGTGACCATTGTTGGCGGCAGCACCTGGCCTGCGGACGAAGAAGTCCTGAAGATGGTCCATGAGAAGGTTTCGGGCAAAATCAAGCTGATCGTTGTGCCTCATGAGCTTACTGAAGGTCACATTTCTCATATCCTTCAGAAATGGCCAAAGGCACAGCGCTGGACAAAACTCAGGGAAAACGAAATACCATCTTCAGACATCCTTATTCTGGATACCATGGGCATGCTTTCCTCTGTATATCGATATGCCGGTATTGCCATGATTGGAGGAGGGTTCGGCGCAGGCATTCACAATACACTTGAAGCAGCAGTGTGGGGTATTCCTGTAGCATTCGGCCCCAGATTTGAGAAATTCAATGAAGCCCGCGAGCTTATTCGCTGCGAAGCAGCAGTTTCAGGTGAATCCGCGACTGAAATGGTCGAAAAAATCATCGAATTGGCGCAAAACAAGGCGTTACGGGAAAAAATGGGTCGGGCCGCAGGTGAGCTGACAGCAAAAAACACAGGTGCTACAGCCTTGATTTTGAAGCATCTTTAAGTTAAATAACCTGCTCTGCTCTTTTTTTTTAGGTGGAAATTTGCAGTGAACGTTCGCATGTGTACATTTGCGGCCCTCAAAAGTTCTTTTATCAAGCGGGAGTAGCTCAGTTGGTAGAGCACGACCTTGCCAAGGTCGGGGTCGCGAGTTCGAGTCTCGTCTCCCGCTCAGTTTAAATCCCGATCATGCATTGGTCGGGATTTTTTGTTTGTCACAGTCATTTTCGCGCTACCGGCGAATATGGCGTTTGCCCGGGTGGCGGAACTGGTAGACGCACAGGACTTAAAATCCTGCGGTCAGTAATGACTGTACGGGTTCGATTCCCGTCCCGGGTACTTCTTCAGTGTGGGTGGTGAGAACGAAGTGCGTTGCAGTGTCAATTTAATATTGACTTCAATGCACGCGTCGTCAAGGGTGTAAGATTAAAGTTCACCGGCCATAGATTAGATAACTCACAAACCAAACAAAAACCGCAAAGGAAAATGAAGCCTTTCACTCCAGGCATTTTCACTATGATCATGACCGGGAAAATATTGGGTTCTCCAATTTTTGTCATCAAAATGATGTGCCTTCATCATACTGTCAACACGCTGCTGTATTGGGCCATAAAGTGAATCCAGCGTCTGATCTCCGCAATCGAAATAAATTTTCGTTCTTACCGGCTTTGGCAGATTTTCATGCAGATACTTTATGAATGCATCGGGCATTGGATTTCCGACAGAGGTGAACATTCCCGGCCAGTGCGTCGACAAACAAGCAGCTCCACCAAATACACGCGGATATTCGCAGAGGGCATACCACGACAACAAGGCGCCTGCGCTGCTTCCACCGATGAAGGTATTTCTATGATTCCTGTAGACAGCAAAATGTTCATCAATGTATGGTTTCAGCTCTTCGACTATAAACTTCAGGTAATTGTCAGATTTTGGATTGAAAATTCTCTCAGTGCGCCCTGCTCTGTGAAGTCTTGCCGATACAGTATCCTTTTCCTCCTGCGACAACTGCAAGAATGGTTTTTCGGGATAATAGTCCAGATACCTTTCTTTGCCGCTGTTCCATATGGCTACGACTATAAATTTTCTAACATCATTCCTTTTCATCAATTCCGTAGCAGTTTCATCCATATTCCAGGATTGTTTGTTCCATGTCATTTCAGGATCAAACAAGTTGGCTCCATCCTGCATATAAAGCACTGCATATTTCTCCTTTTCGGAATAGCCTTCAGGCAACCAGACATCGACATGCCTTGGTGTAACGTAGTGTGAAGTAAAGTTCTCAAGCCGAATAACTTTGCCTGACGATACCTCAGGCAATGCCGATTGAGCAGATAAAATATAGCTGCAGCAAAAGAGGTGAGCCAAAATAAAAAACTTAAACTTCATTGGAGTTCGATCGAATCCGGATTGCATGATGAATACGAATATACCCTTGTGAAAGACCAACATCAAAACAAAATACCGAAGCATATCGGCACGATGATCTAAATATGTACCCGGAAAAAAAATTTTGCGATGACAATATTTTGCTGCAACCCTTACAGCACATTTGTGGTTTGATGTTCATGATCAACAACCTAAAATCAATTGTCACCATTGGTGCTGCACTTCTTTCTGTTACTCTAATCTTCGGTCAGACAAGTAAACGCGCCCTCTTTCTCGGCAATAGCTACACCGCATACAACAGTTTGCCGCAACTCACGGCAGATATTGCAGCTTCCGCGGGTGATACACTCGAATTCGACAGCAATACTCCCGGCGGCACCAGTTTTTCAAGTCACTCGGTCAATGCAACAAGCATCAGCAAAATTGAACAAGGCAACTGGGACTTTGTGGTGCTTCAGGAACAAAGTCAGATTCCTTCTTTTCCTTTGGGACAGGTCGAAACCGATTGTTTCCCATTTGCAGAACAGCTGGTCGAAATGATCGAGGAAAACAATCCATGCGCTACCCCAATGTTCTATATGACCTGGGGACGTGAAAACGGTGATGCGCAAAATTGCCCCAACTGGCCTCCGGTATGCACCTATGAAGGAATGGATGATTTGTTGCACGAGCGATATATGATGCTGGGTGAAATGAACAACGGCATTGTTTCGCCTGTGGGTGCGGTTTGGCGTCATCTGCGTGAGAATTTCCCGGATCTTGTGCTCTATGCAAGTGATGGCAGCCATCCTTCGCCACTTGGATCATACGTTGCCGGATTATGCATGTATACCTGCATATTCAGACACGATCCGCTCAATGCCGATTTCAACTATACTACAGATGATGATGAAGAACTCATCGCAAGAGAAGTGGTTCATGAACTTGTATTCAACAATCTCGCTCAATGGTACATCGGTGATTATGATCCACTGGCTTCTTTCGAGATTCAGCCTGTAGATAATCTGACATACCAGCTAAACAATACCTCTGAAAATGCGACAGAATATACCTGGATACTCAATGATGAGATCATTACACCCGATGCACAGGGAATCATATTACTTCCTTCTGCAGGAGTATATGAGTTGACACTGATCGCGACGCGTTGCGGATTATCTTCTTCTGTATCACAAACCATAGACACTACTACAAATAGTATCGCAATACAGAATACACCAACTCCCGCGCTCTTTCCTGTACCCGCTGATCAATTCGTGCGCATCAAAGGAATAGGCAACAGCAACTGGAGATTGACAAATTCAGCTGGAATTGTCGTGGAAGAATTAAGACTAACAAATGATACTTTCGATACATCCATGCTTGCGAATGGTATTTACTTTCTTCAATGCCATGGAGCTACTTATCGATTAATCATCGCACATTGATCTGTGGTCTGGTAAGATTTGATTGCATGATGTGCGAAGCTTGATAACCAGAAACGCTGTTGGTTGACTTTTCGGAGGTGAATAGATCTTATCGAAAACTTCGATAGCAGCCTTGATAGCTGAGGTTCCAACGTGCAGAAAAACAAATCTGAAAACAGACCGGACCAGATATGATTAACATCCCTCGAAAACATTCTTCTCCAGGCGTATGGATAAAAACTCTTTCTCGGTTTATTTCTGGACCCGCGGCGAAGAATTGCCAGATCCGCCGCCGCTTTTTTTGCCGCGAAATGGTTTTCTTTTTCCTTTTGAGAAACCTTTTCCCTGACCGGCACCGGAGCTTTTCTCCTGCCATGCAGGTGTAGATCCGAGATGTTCAGGAATGGCAAGTTTTTCAACGGTAGATTCTATCAACTGTTCAATCCGTCGAAAAGACCCCTGATCTGCCGGTGAAATCAAAGTAACAGCCTCGCCGCGTCTGCTTGCACGTGCAGTGCGTCCTACGCGATGCACATAATCTTCAGCGTCTCGAGGCACATCATAATTGATCACCATGTCGATGCCATCAATATCGATACCTCTGCTGATCACGTCAGTTGCAACCAGCACTTTCAATGACCTGTTGCGAAACTGCCGCATTACTTCTTCCCTTTCCTCCTGCTCCAGGTCGCTTGATATTCTGCCTGCATTGATTCCGGCTTTTTTCAGCTGATGGTAAAGTGTTCCAACGAATTGTTTGCGTGAACAAAACACAATGATGCTTTGCTCTTTGCGCTCCGGATCCTTCAACAAGTGCAGGATGAGCGGTTGCTTCTGTTCTTCATAAATGACGTAAGCCCCTTGCTTCACTCCCTCAGCAGGCTTGCTTACCGCTATGCGCACCTGCACCGGATCCTTCATGAATGTCTGCGCCAGTTGTGCAATTCCGGAAGGCATGGTTGCGCTAAACATCAATGTTTGCCTGCTTTCATTCAAAGCACGGATAATTCTGAATAGATCCGGCTGAAAACCCATGTCAAGCATGCGGTCAGCTTCATCGAGAATAAGAAAACGCAATTTTGAAAAATCAACGTGACCGACATTCAGGTGAGAAATTAACCGGCCCGGAGTGGCAATGATGATGTCCACCCCATTCAATATGGCCATTTTCTCCTGATAAAAATCCTGACCATCTCCTCCTCCATAAATAGCTATCGAAGATGTGCCTGTAAAATACGAATAGGCCTCAACAGCCTGATCTATCTGCAGGGCCAACTCGCGGGTTGGTACAATGACAAGGGCCTGGGTGAAAGTGTCGTGACCATGATCCATGATCAAATTGAGGATGGGAAGCACGAATGCCGCGGTTTTACCCGTGCCTGTTTGTGCAATGCCAATTAAATCCCGGCCTTCAAGAATGGGGGGTATGGCCTGTTCCTGTATAGGAGTTGCCTTTGTAAAATTCATCGAACTGATGCCTTCGAGCAGTTCGGGATGTAATTTCAATTCTGTAAATTCCAACTTCTAATGTGTTTCTAACTTCACCAATCCCAAAATCATCATTTGAAATGATTCAACATTTAAACATCTGTATCTCATTGCTTTGCAAGCAATAAAACAGCATGCCAAATCGGGATTGGTCCGGCTAAATCAAAAGTGCAGCTCTTACAGAGCCCTCAGTTGACTAGCCAGGGCTAATTTATCAACGAAGGTAGTGTACCTTGAGAATTCAAAATACCTTTGCCGAATACTTATTGACAACAGATGGAACTTACAGGACGCATCAAACTCATCCGCGACGAGCAAACCTTTCCTAGCGGCTTCACGAAACGCGAATTCGTGATTACTACAGAAGAACAATATCCCAACGATATTCAATTTGAATTGCTGAAAGAAAAAGGCAACCTGATCACTGCATTCAAAGAAGGCGACAGAATCAAAATTTCTTTTGATATCCGTGGACGCGAGTGGCAGGGCAAGTACTTTAACAGCCTGGTTGCTTGGAAAGTCGAGACTGCAGGAGCAGCCACATCTGCTTCAGCGCCTATGCCTCCGGCGCCGGTAGAATCATTCAACGCCCCTCCGGCAATGGATGATGATCTGCCGTTCTGATCGGATTACAAAATTCAGATTTTTAAAGACTATTTTACTTCCTGCTGAGCCAGCAGGTACCCGGCTGTGTGTCCAACATCGCCGATGTCTTCAGGTCTTCCTGCATAGACAACTTGGCCACCACCATCGCCACCTTCCGGACCCATGTCTATAAGCCAGTCGGCACAACGAATGACATCCATGTTGTGTTCAATGGCAATGATGCTGTGACCCTTTTCCAGCAAAGCGTAGAAAGAGTCCATCAATTTTTTCACATCGTGGAAATGCAGTCTGGTGGTTGGTTCATCGAAAATGAACAGCGTGTGCTGTCCTGTGCCGCCTTTGGTGAGGAATGATGCCAGTTTGATGCGCTGCGCTTCACCGCCGCTCAGCGACGAGGAGCTCTGACCCAAACCGACATACCCAAGGCCGACCTGTTGCAAAGGCAACAAACGCTCAATGATATTTCGATTAGCAGTCTTTTCCTTTTCTGTAGAGAAAAATGCCACAGCCTCATCCACTGTCATGTTCAGAACATCGCTGATTGACTTGCCGCGGTATTCTATCTCGATCACTTCATCTTTGAATCTTTTGCCTTTGCAGCTTTCGCACACCAATTTGATATCGGCCATGAATTGCATCGATATCGTTTGCAAGCCTTCCCCTTCGCAAGACTCGCACCTGCCACCTTCCACATTGAAGCTGAAATGCGAAGGTTTGTATCCACGTTGTTTGGCGAGTGTCTGAACAGAATAAAGCGTGCGGATGTCATCGTATGCTTTTACATATGTCACAGGATTGGATCGTGATGATTTGCCAATCGGATTCTGATCTACAAATTCTACCGCAGCGAGCGTTCTGATATCACCCTCCAGTGCATCATATTCTCCGACCATTTCCGTAGGATAGCCACCAAGTTCCTTTTGTATTGCCGGAAAAAGGATATTGCGGATCAACGTGGATTTGCCGCTGCCACTCACACCGCTAACCACGGTGAAACAGCGCAGCGGAAATTCAACGTCGATATCTTTTAGCGAATGCTCACGTGCTCCGCGTACAATCAGTTTGTCCTTTCCAATTTTCTTTTTGTTTGACCGGGTAATGGACAAATCGCCCCTCAGGTATTTTGCAGTCAATGTATCTGCACCGGACATCAATTGTTTCACATTACCCTGAAAAACGACTTCACCACCTAAGGTACCGGCTTCCGGTCCCATATCGATGATGACATCGGCAGCACGCATGATCTCCTCGTCATGTTCAACAACAATGACAGTATTGCCCTGATCGCGGAGTGCTTTCAGCACTTCAATCAGGCGATGAGTATCGCGGGTGTGTAGACCAATACTTGGCTCATCGAGGATATACATAGATCCTACAAGCGATGAACCAAGGCTTGTGGCCAGGTTGATGCGTTGTGATTCTCCTCCGGATAATGTATTGGACAGTCTGTTCAGCGTGAGATAATCCAAACCCACATCGGTAAGGTATTTCAAACGGTAGCGAATTTCGGTCAGCAGACGTTTCGCAATTTTGTTTTCGTGTTCTGTCAGTTGCAGTTGATCAAAAAATGAAAGGCAATCTGAGATGGAAACTTCTACCAATTCAGCGATACTCTTTCCTCCCACTTTTACGTAGTTGGCATCAGCGCGCAAACGTGTGCCTCTGCAATCGGGACACTTCGTTTTTCCGCGGTAGCGGCTTAGCATCACTCTGTACTGAATCTTATATGACTCACCTTCGAGGTATTTGAAGAAGGCTCTTATTCCGCCGAAATATTTGTTGCCCGACCAAAGCAGTTCGCGCTGTTCTTTGGTAAGCTCAGCTATGGGTTTGTGAATCGGGAAATTAAATTTCGAAGCGTTCATCACGAGTTGATGTTTCCATTCGCTCATGGTTTCGCCCCGCCAGCAAGCTACTGCATCCTGATAGACGCTGAGCTTCTTGTTGGGAATGACCAGATTTTCATCAATACCAATGATGCTTCCAAAGCCTTCGCAGGTTTTGCATGCACCAACGGGATTGTTGAAAGTGAATAGATTCACCGATGGTTCCTCGAACACGATTCCATCAGCCTCGAATTTGCTGGAAAATTCTTTCCTTTTCTTTTTATCAAAATCAAAAACAACACAGGTTCCGTGCCCTTCAAAAAAGGCACTTTCAGCGCTGTCTGCAATGCGCGACAAGTTTTCTTCATCCTGATCTGCAACTACCCTGTCGATGACGATGCTGATATTTTCCTTATCCGTTGTCTTGGGTGTATAATCTTCTATCTGCAACATTTCATCCTTCACCATAATCCTGGTGAATCCCTGCTGCGTAAGTATTTCCAGTTTCTTTTTGATGTCTGTCAACTTCGCTAATGGAGCAAGAATCAGGAATTTTGATTCCGGTGGATGCGATGAAATGAAGTTGACAACATCTTCAACTTTATTCCTTTTCACCTCCTGACCTGAAACGGGAGAATATGTGCGTCCGATGCGAGCAAAAAGGAGTTTGATATAATCATATATTTCGGTTGAGGTACCAACGGTAGATCGGGAAGTACGGCTGGTCACCTTCTGTTCAATGGCAACGGCCGGACTGATTCCCTGAATATTGTCAACATCCGGTTTGTCAAGTCTGCCGAGAAACTGGCGTGCATATGAGCTGAGGCTTTCCACATAACGCCTCTGACCTTCGGCATACAAAGTGTCAAAAGCCAGAGAAGATTTTCCCGAACCACTCAATCCTGTGATCACCGCGAATTTGCCGCGCGGAATGGCCACCGATACATTTTTCAGGTTGTGCACCCGCGCTCCTCTGATAATGATGAACTCTTTGGGATCAGTGGTAAGAGGAATTCCTGAATGAGGGGAAATGCTAGATTTATCTTTTTTGGTTGTCCGCGGCATACATGGCAAAGTTGTAGCTGAAACAAGATTGCCCTTGCAGATGTTCATAAAAAAACAAGCAGCGACACACTGGTAAAGGGCATGTGTTCAAATTATGACACAACCATTTTTCAATTCCCATATCAAGAATGATAACCTTGGAAAATGTTAAAAATGGCGATCCACAGAAAAAAAGCGGGTGATCAGGTAATTTTTGACTACATTTGACTTGTCGATGGGATTTTTTTCATTGATACAATAAAACAAAAAGTGGGGCGTTTCATCGTTTTCCACTTAACCAACAAATAAAAAACACGCATACATTATAAGGTAGACTTTACTCTTTGTTCTAATTCATAGTTTTAAGAACCTAAAAAAGAGGAGGACCCCATGCGTGTACAAGTCATGACTGACCGTCAGTTGGTTGAAATTTACCACAACGGAAATGAAGCCGGATTCGAAGAGTTGCTGAAGCGCTACAAAAGCCGCGTATTCAGTAAAATTCTGATGTATGTGAAAGACCGGGCAATTGCCGAGGACATCTTTCAGGACACGTTTGTTAGGGCCATTCATGCCTTGAAGGATGGCAACTACAACGAGGAAGGAAAATTCAGCGCCTGGGTATTGCGGATCGCACACAATCTGTGCATCGACCATTTTCGCAACAAGAAAAAAATGCCGATGACCCGCGAACGTGATGAGTACAGTCCATTCGACTATATAAGCAACAACGAGAAAAACTCAGAGGAAACCAAGGTGAACGCCGAAATTCTTGGCGATGCTCGCAAGTTGCTGGCCTTGTTGCCTCAGGAGCAAAAAGAAATCGTGATGATGCGCCTGTATTACGACATGAGCTTCAAAGAAATTGCCGATCAGCTCGATATCAGCATCAATACTGCTCTCGGCCGCATGCGTTATGCGTTGATCAATCTGCGCAAACTCATTGAAAAGCATCAAATGGAAATGACACTATCGTAAATAGTTTTATGGCTTAAGGGCACTTAAATTCTAAACCCCGAATAAACTTCGGGGTTTTGTTTTTTTTGACGAACTCGCGATTGTCATGGCATAATCCTGAAAACAAGACCTCCATTGATCTCGATACCTCCCACTTTGAGTGTTCCGGAAAGATTGGTGATGTCCACGATTGTTCCTTCAACTTCATAAGATTTCAGTTCGAAATTGTGCATGTCATAACCAATATTGAGGTTGATGCCAATGGGACCATTCTTGATGAAAAACATAGTTCCCAGGTTGAACTTGATACCATTGCCTTTGTATATCAATTTCTGAGTGAGCGCAAAGAAGTCATCCGTTACATCATTCATTTCAACGGTGCCGGTATTGAAGCCCGCATTGAGATATACGCGCGATTCATCATCACTGAAGAGATTCACTTCGCCGGCGATACCAATAATGCTGAACCTGTTGAAACGACCGCTCTTCTGGTCTTCCGGCGCGTAGAGGTATTTGCCGAATTTCATATCGATACCGGCATTGAACCGTTCTGTAATATCGTACCGGAGTTCTATTGGAAAATGAGTGGTAGCTGCGCCGTCGGTGGTATCATCGGACACTGTAATGCTACCTAAAGTGTACTCCAGTCTGGTTTCCGTTTTGTAAACGCCCAGGCCATAACCTGCGCGCACTTGTATTTCATTTTCTCTTTGGGCCAAACAAGCCAAATCCATAGAAACAGCCACGAACAGGAGTAACAAGTTTTTCATAGAAGGATGATATGATCGCAATTTCCAGAATTGACACATTTGTGCGGCAACGATCCCAGTGCAGTTACCAACATACATTTAACAAAAAAGCCCCTTTCGGGGCCTTTTTAAAGCGGGAGTAATTCCTGCTGTTAGTTCAGTACGAGAGCAATTCTGTTGATCGAGCGGCTCTTCCGGATGCTCAACGCTTTGCTGTATGCGAGGAGGTTGTTCACTGAGCGCTCTGACGGATCCTGTTCGTACGATTCCCTTTGGGGAGCAATCTCTTTCACCGTTTCTTCTTCCATTTTCGTAAAATCCAATAACTCTTGAAGTGTAAAGTCGATCATCGGCAGATGTTTTTGTTTTTTGGGATAACGCAATGGATTTGAAAATATTGTTCAGGCCGATGAAAAACTCGAGAAAAGCTTGCCTCACTACCACTTTCTGAAGTATCCAAAGGCATGCCGGCCTTGTATTTCAGGATGGAAAATGGCAACGAGGTCGGTGAGCATTACATGCGGTTCAAGGACAGCCATTCCGTGGTAGTCTGTTTCAGCTGCATTGCAGTAAAACACGTTCCTATTCTGATAGGACCGAAAACTCGCCAGTCGCGCATCGCCCTCGGTTAATTTATCTGCGGTCAGCGGTCCCTTTTCGTAGACAATTTTACCCCAGAATTCGCATTGCTGGGCATCTGCCAGTATCTTTTCGAAGGGTAGTATAAGATTGCCTGAAGAAACAGAATCTGCGTAGATATAACGACCTCCTGCATCAGCTATCAGTCGGGCGGCAAAGCTATTGCCAGGCGGCATATACCAGAATCCTCCATCATAAGAGCCTGAGAATACCGTGGGTTTGTATTGAGCGAGATTGCGCACCATTGCAGCCTCTGCATTGTAGGCATCACGGATTGCATTAAAAAGCCGTTCGGCCTCTTCTTGTTTGTTGAATAAAAAGCCGAAAAGCTTGATCCACTCTGCCCTTCCCAGCGGAGTTTTTTCCAGGTATTCTGAAATCTGAACGCATCCGATGCCGGCATCCAGAAATTTGACATATTCTTCTCCACCGTAAGGGTATACAAAGAGCAAATCGGGCTCGGTGCCAAAGACTTTTTCATCATCCAGTTTGTGACCTACCGTGAGGTTGGTAAGCTCTCCCCTATCCACCATGGCGCGTACTTCCGGATCAATCACCAAATCAGAAAACCCGGTTCCTTTGAGCATCGGCAAATGACCCAATGCCTTGATAAAAGGCACATGGGTGGTCGACAGACAGGCAAGGCTATTGATTTTTTGCGGTTTCCAAAAAATCTGCTGCAGGGTGTCGGGCAGACTTTCAAGATTGAGCAGCGTAATTCTGAATGAACTGTCTGCAAGTTCTTCCACAACAAAACCTTCGGCGAATTCCGGACGAAATACACGAATCACTTTTTGCTCCGAGCCTGTGCCTTGCGGGGGAACCATGCAGGAAGCGAAAAAGAGACTAAGCCAGAGGAAATTAAAAATCAATAAGCGCATCGGGGGCGAAAATACATCCCGCATAAGCCGAACAACTGCTCTAAAAGTCAAACTTGGTTACTTTCGCGGCGCGGCCATTGGCCTGTTAAAAGCTAAAACATGAAGCGAATACTCATTACCGGAGCGGCGGGATTTCTTGGTTCACATCTGTGCGACAGATTTATCCGCGAGGGATACCATGTGATTGGCATGGACAATCTGATCACGGGAGATTTGAAGAACATAGAACATCTTTTCAAAAACGAACATTTCGAATTTTATCATCACGACGTTTCGAAATTCATACATGTACCGGGAAAGCTCGACTACATTCTTCATTTTGCTTCTCCGGCCAGTCCGATCGATTATTTGAAAATTCCTATCCAGACTTTGAAAGTCGGATCCCTTGGAATTCACAATTGCCTGGGTCTGGCCCGTGAGAAAAAAGCGCGCGTGTTGATAGCAAGCACCAGTGAGGTATATGGCGACCCAACAGTGCATCCGCAAACGGAGGCCTATTGGGGAAATGTTAATCCGGTTGGTCCGCGTGGTGTTTATGACGAAGCCAAGCGCTTTCAGGAAGCCATGACCATGGCTTATCATACTTTTCACGGACTGGAAACGAGAATCGTGCGCATTTTCAATACATACGGTCCAAGAATGCGACTCAACGACGGACGCGTATTGCCGGCTTTCATAGGTCAGGCGTTGAGAGGCGAAGACCTCACCATTTTCGGAGATGGCAGTCAGACACGTTCATTTTGTTATGTAGATGATCTGGTAGAAGGTATTTACCGTTTGTTGCACAGCGATTATGCAGGACCAGTCAATATTGGCAATCCGGACGAAATAACCATCCGCGATTTTGCAGAAGAAATCATCAAACTTACCGGTACGAAACAAAAGGTTGTTTACCGCGATTTGCCTACTGATGATCCGAAGCAGCGCAGGCCGGATATTACCATTGCCCGGAAATTGCTGGGCTGGGAGCCTAAAGTTCACCGCAGTGAAGGTTTAAGAATCACTTATGATTATTTCAAATCGCTCACAGCCGATGAACTGAACAAAGTCGAGCACAAGGATTTTGCGAAATACAACAACTAAATCATTCGAAAATCATGAAAAATGCGCTGGAGTACGAAGCACACCCAACTGCAGTCATCGATGAAGGTTGCAGCATAGGCCGTGGCACATTCATCTGGCATTTTACGCATGTGATGCGCGGCTCAGTGATTGGAGAAGAATGCAACCTTGGACAGAATGTTGTCATTTCTCCGGATGTCATACTCGGCAGCGGCGTGAAGGTGCAGAACAACGTGTCTGTTTACACCGGAGTGGTTTGTGAGGATGATGTATTTCTTGGTCCATCCTGCGTTTTTACGAATGTGATCAATCCACGCAGTGCTGTCAGCCGCAAGCATGAATTCCGCACTACGCTTGTGCGCAAGGGTGCAAGCATTGGTGCCAATGCGACCATTATTTGCGGCATTGAGATAGGAGAATACGCCATGATAGGCGCAGGTGCGGTAGTAACCAAATCAGTTGCACCTTATGCCCTGGTCATAGGCAATCCGGCGCGTGAAACCGGCTGGGTATCCAGATCAGGTCACAAACTAAATTTTGATGACCGCGGAAGAGCCATTTGTCCTGAGACCGGAGAGACATATGTATTGGAATCGGGCATGGTAGCGCCCTTGTCTTAAACACTGAGTCAGCATTAGGATTCCGGCTCAAAACCCAGCACAATCGTTATTGTTCTGCTGCCATGAAAAATATCTTCAAGATCAAGCCCTTGCTGTTTTTGATCTTTTGCATTTCATAACGAACCAAAACGCCCATTCTGGGTAAATTTGCGCTCCCGAAAAGAAATTATGATCTACAATCAGTTAATCAAGAAGGATGCAAAGCTGGCGGTTATTGGTCTTGGATATGTTGGTTTGCCGATAGCGCTGGAATTTGCCAAAAAGATCAAAGTTGTTGGTTTCGACATCAATGAACAGCGCGTTCAGATGATGAGGAACCACCAGGATCCCAGCAACGAATTGGATAGTTCAGCATTCGATGGTTGCGACATTCATTTCACAGCCAATCTTGAGGAATTGCGTGATGTTCAGTTTTTCATCATCGCAGTGCCCACTCCCATCAATCATCTGAACCTGCCTGACCTGGGGCCTGTGCTTTCCGCTTCACGCACTGTTGGTCAAGTACTGAAAAAAGGTGATTATGTGGTGTATGAATCCACTGTTTATCCCGGTTGTACAGAAGATGACTGCGTACCGATTCTGGAAGATTTATCTGGACTTAAAATGAAGCAGGATTTCAAGGTCGGATATTCTCCGGAACGCATCAATCCCGGAGACAAGCAACACACCATCCGCAGCATCACAAAAGTAGTTTCGGGTTGTGATGCAGAATCACTTGAAGAAATTGCTTTGACATATGAACTTGTAGTAGATGCGGGCACGCACAGAGCAAGCAGCATCAAAGTGGCAGAAGCCAGCAAGGTTATTGAAAATACACAGCGAGATGTAAACATTGCGCTGATCAATGAGTTGTCGATCATCATGAATAAAATGGGGATCAACACTTATGAGGTTCTCAAGAGTGCCTGCACCAAATGGAATTTTCTTCCATTTACTCCAGGGCTTGTTGGCGGACATTGCATTGGGGTTGATCCATATTACCTCGTTTACAAAGCCAAAAAAATTGGCTATCATAGCAAAGTCATAAGCAGTGCGCGTTATGTGAATGATAGTATGGGATTTTATGTGGGTAAACAGACAGTCAAAAAAATTCTGGAACAAGGTCGCAATGCACTTGAATCGCGCGTGCTGGTGATGGGAGCTACATTCAAAGAAAATGTGAGCGACGTGCGCAATTCGAAGATCGTGGATGTGATCCGTGAACTCGAATCGTTCAGTGTGCATGTTGATGTGACTGATCCGCACGCCGACAGCAATGAGCTCAACAGCGAATATGGTTTCGGTCTGGTTGCTGAACCGCAAAAAAATGCTTATGATGCGGTAATAGTGGGTGTATCACACAGAGAATACCTCAACCTCGAGGAATCATATTTTAAGACTCTTCTTCGCGATGGCAAAGGAGCTGTGATCGATATCAAAGGCCTTTACCGTGATAAGTTCAAGGAACTTGGTTACTGGAGTCTTTGATTTGAGCGTGTAATAAAGCTGTATCAGAGTATCGGATTGGCACCTTGAAGCCATGAAGCCTCGTGGCTTCTTTATAATAATATCTCCATCTTTTGCCTTTGTTCTCTGTGAACTGGTCTAATCCGGGTGGAATGCTGTTTTGGCTATCAAATGCCATGAGAAACCACAAAGAAACACAAAGGAACTGCGCACAAAGGGCGCTAAGAAGTTTTCTTTTGAATGCTGCGTTGTGTTTAAATCAGAATCTTAGAAAGCACTATCGGGCAGGAACACAGACG
>JBEIHH010000020.1:0-33722 GCA_040381475.1 Crocinitomicaceae bacterium
GTGGCAAATACCAATTCGATAAAATCGACTTAGGTGTTGAATACACTATTCAGACTTCCAAAAAGGACTGTAACCAACCTACAGAAACCTTCAATACCAAGAATATAACCGGCACGAAAACAATTACGATGGATTTTCCAATGCTCTGCAAAGGTGACGTCATCAAAATCGAAAACATCTATTACGACTACAACAAGTCCGACATACGAGCTGATGCTGCCGTTGAACTCGACAAAATCGTTGCAGTGTTGAACAAATACCCAAGCATGACAATCGAGCTGAGATCACATACAGATTCCCGAGGTAAAGACTCTTACAACGAGAAACTCTCGGATAGCCGGGCGAAAAGTGCAGCTCAATACATCGCCAGCAAAGGGGTTGATGCCAGCCGACTCAAAGCCAAAGGGTATGGCGAAAAAGAATTGCTCAATAAGTGCATGAATGGAGTGGAATGTGATGACAAAATGCACGAAGAAAACCGTAGAACAGAGTTTAAGATCTTATCACTGTAAGTAACTGACAAACTTAAAATTATCGATGAAAAGGCCGGAGTATCCGGTCTTTTCTATTTTACTGTATTTCAGCCCCTTATAGTTCACTTGACGCTACTAACAACCTTCAAAGGTTCAGTTAATGCGTGAATTTCTTGTTTATGGTAAACAGTCTTAACTTTGTAGTATAAGGGATTCACGATAACAGTCTGATATGCCGTGCTTGGGACACCAAATTGTAGTGCAGGTATATTAAACTGAACTTTATTGGCAAATAATGCGTAAAGAGATGATCAAGCTGAAGCATGTAAATTCTATGTTTAGAAATTTGTTCACTCTCGGGAGATCTATTGCTATATCCGCAACTTTACTGCTATTCGCGACCGGAATACCCTCATTCAGGACCCAAACTCCTCCTACCGCCGTTGAAGACGAAATATTCACATACGATAACATTTTTGCTACGGGAAGTTTGGCCGAAAATGATTTGAATCCATCCGGATCCCAACTAAGCTATCAGATCCTTTCCTCTACAAATTTTGGTGACCTCGTCGTAAACAACGATGGCAGCTGGACATTCAACCCTTATTCTGACGTTGCAGCGGTAAATCAACTCATGCAATATCAGGTCTGCGATCAAAATGGACAATGTGATATCGGAGATGTATGGCTTTATGTTCAATTCCAGAATAATGCCCCTGAACCCGAAGATGATTTTCTCTTTGTGGAAATAAATGAACCAAGGTTCGGTGACGTTTCTTCCAATGATTTTGATCCCGACTACTTGTCAGACCCAATTAGTACCATCAACAGCTACAGTATCATATCCCAACCTTCAAACGGAGATATCATTTTCAATCTGGATGGAACGTTTCAATACACTCCTGATCCTAATTTTACAGGCAATGATAGCTTCACATACCTGAATTGCGATGCCTGCGCAGTGTGTGCCATCGCTACGGTCTTTGTTACAGTAATTCCTACAAATGACGAACCCGTTGCAAATAGCAGCGGCTTAATTGCCGTTAATGAAGATACCTCCTATTCCGGCTCAGTGGCAGATCTAACATTTGATCCAGACAACGATTTGCTGGTTCACTCGGCACTGCTTCAACCGGAACATGGTGATGTTATTATGAATCAGGATGGCTCCTTTATTTATGTTCCGGACAACGACTATTTCGGTTCGGACGAATTCATGTACCTCGTTTGCGACATTGTTGGCCAGTGTGCTGTAGGCTTCGTGTATTTCAATGTTATTAATCAAAACGACCCTCCGATTACTACCTCTTCATCTTTTATGACCAATGAAGATTTTCCGGCATTCATAGGAAACGCTTCAACCGGCGATTCTGATGATTCAGGAGTTATTAGTTATAGCCTTATTCAGCAGTCTGCAAATGGCATAACCACCCTGAACTCGAACGGTTCATTTACCTATACCCCATATCCGAATTTTTATGGATATGATACGCTTTTCATCCAGGCATGTGATTTAAACAATGCTTGTGTCCCAGACTATGTTTACTTCACCATTTCACCTCTAAATGACTGGCCAGTTGCAATTGCCGATGACTTTTTCGGCTATGAAGATGAGGTACTCGCCGGAACTGTTGCTAACGACACAGACGTCGACGGAGATGTGCTTGCATATACTATCCTGTCCAACGGTGTCGGAGGCAATCTGGTCATTGATAGCGATGGTGATTTTACATTCACCCCTAATCAAAATTTTTCTGGATTCAGCATCGCAACCTATCAGGTATGCGATCCAAATAATGCATGTTCACAAGGAACATTGACATTAGAAATTATTGAAATCAATGATGACCCTATCATCAATGCTGACTTCTTTACCGGACCTGAAGATGAAGATTTATCTGGCAATGTCCTGACGAATGATATCGAACCAGACGGAGAAATAATCTATTATTTCACCACATCGAATCCACAGCATGGAACAATTATCTTCAACGCTGCAGGCTCTTTTACCTACACACCTGAACCAAATTGGAGCGGTCAGGAAGTTATTCAATTCTACGGTTGTGATCCTTGTGCTGTATGTCTTCAATCTACTTTGACCATTACCATAGAGCCTGTCAATGATCCGCCGGTAACTTCCAATGCCTCATTTAATCTTCAGGAAGACATTTCATTCAATGGCTCTCTTGCAGCTTATGCCACCGATCTTGATGATTCCAATTTGTTGTTTGCACTTGAAACAGCTGCAGAAAATGGCCTTGTAGTATTGCAATCAAATGGCATTTTCAATTACACACCATTCAGCAATTTCAATGGAACCGATTCATTTGAGGTTAGCATTTGTGATGATGAAAATGCCTGTCAAACAGCGGTTGTTAATATGAATGTTTTGCCTGTCAATGACGCACCCACCGCCGTTGGCGCATTTTTCAACACGAATGAAGACGTTCAACTGAATGGCATACTTCAAAACGACTACGATCCTGATGGTGATCAAATAATTTACTCCATTATCAACGCTCCGATGAATGGAACCATAACCATGCAACCAAACGGTGAATTCATCTATATCCCTGAAACAAATTACAACGGAGTTGATTTCGTTACATATGAAGTGTGTGATGAACAGGGACTTTGCGATGCCACAATTCTTGAAATCGAAATCAGTCCTGTCAATGATGCGCCACTGGTAAGTAATTCTTCGAACGTAACTTATCAGAATGATCCTCTGAATGGAGATTTGACCCTGGTTGCGTCTGATCCTGATGGTGACGATCTGACCTATAGCCTAATCTCTGCTGCATCTGAAGGCAGTTTTATTCTCAATAGCAATGGACAGTATACATATTACCCGGATCTGGACTATAGCGGGCCAGACGAAGTGACATTCGAGGTGTGCGACAATCTTAACAGTTGTTCAATAGCAACATTATCCATTAACGTATTCACAACCAACACTGCTCCTTCCGCGAGTGAAGTTACAGAATCAATTGATGAAGATCAAACCATGTCAGATGACTTATCGAATTATGTTTCTGACAATGAAGGTGGAGTTTTAACTTTCTTTGTAACAACACCGCCCGGAAATGGAACGCTCGAACTCGATGCGAATGGTAACTTTAACTACACTCCGGATGAGAATTATTTTGGGGAGGACTCTTTTTCGTTTCAGGTGTGTGATACCGGTAATATGTGCGACGAGGGGCAGGTAGACATTGAAATAGCCTCTGTAAATGATTATCCCGCGATATTCAACGAATCAGTTGAATTGAATGAAGACACTGACATGAGCGGTGACCTGAGTACAAATGACTCTGATGCCGATGGAGATGCTCTCGTTTATAGTGTATCGACCGGTACGGCTTCAGGCTTTCTGGAACTGGCATCTACCGGCGAATTTAGTTATACTCCGTCACCAGACTTTTTCGGTACACTTTCAATTACCTACAGTGTTTGCGATATCAACGGGGCCTGTACAAATGGTCAGCTCACTATACTGGTAAACTCCATCAATGATCAGCCATTAGCGCAAAATCTGGAATTATTCACAGAAGAAGATCAACCCACATCCGGAGATTTGCAAACACTTGCAAATGATGTGGATTACAATTTCTTGTACTTCAACATTGTCGATCTACCCGAAAATGGAATTCTGTCGCTGAATCCAAATGGCCAATTCGTATTTATGCCTGACAGCGATTTCAGCGGCTCCGATTCATTCGTATTCAATGTATGTGATGATGATAATGCATGTTCACAAGGAATTGTCTCCATTGGTATAGCTTCAATAAACGACGCCCCTGCAGCAGGAAATGATTTCAGAATAATCAATGAAGATCATACAGCCAACGGCAATGTTGGACTCAACGACATTGATATCGATAGCGAAACTTTGACCTTCAATTTGCTGAATGAACCCGATTTCGGCATACTCGATTTCGATAGTGAGGGCAATTTCGTTTACACTCCATTCGAAAATGAATGGGGTGATGAAGAACTGATGATCGAAGTATGTGATGAATTTGCGGCATGCGACACCAGTTTTTTATACATTCAGATCAACCCTGTGAACGACCCTCCCGCAGCTATGAACATGGAGGCAACTACCAATGAAGATATACTTCTGATTGGCGATCTTATTCTATCTGTTAATGATCCTGACAACGACGAACTAACCTTCAACATTGAAAGTATTCCAACATTGGGTGTTTTGAGTATAAATGAATCAGGTGGTTTTGTTTACACTCCGAATGAAAACATCTTTGGAATTGAAACAATTGAATATACAGTTTGCGATGGATCGAATGAATGCAGTCAGGCTCAGTTGATCATTACAATTCTTTCGGTCAATGATGCACCTAATGCTGTTGGTGAACTCATTCATGTGCTTGAAGATAGTGTAGAAGAGAATACAGTTGCAATGAATGACTATGATGCAGACGGCGACGAGTTAACATATGTCCTACTTACAGGACCTGCTCACGGTGATTTTATACTGCAGCCTAATGGTGAGTTCGTTTATACGCCATTGTTAAATTACTGGGGGTCGGATCAGGTTGACTATATGGTTTGTGATGCACAAAATTTATGCTCTGAGGCTACACTTGTCCTGGAAGTAGACTTCGTCAATGATGCTCCAATATTATTTGATGAGGCCATTCAGGTCTTGATGAATCAGACTGTGAGCGGATCAGTTGCTTCCAATGATATCGAGCTTGACTCGGAGCAACTTACCTATTTCATTTATGATGACAACTCCAACGGTATATTCACACTGAATGAAGATGGCACGTATGAATACACACCATATACCGACGTTTCCGGCACATTTACGCTTACATACTATGCTTGCGATCCTTGTGCAGTTTGCTCAGAAGGAACGATTACCATTTATGTGGTGCCTGAAAAAGAAGCCAATACTCCTCCTACAGCAATAGACAACAACAACAATATCTGTCATGGTGCTTCGGTGGATATCGATATGCTCAGCTTAATCAATGACGCTGAAGAACCTGCAACTGATCTTATTATCGAATTTTCTGAGGTTTCTTCGGGTAGTTTGACATTCGATTCTGAAACTAAAATACTGACTTATCAAAGCGATCCTGATAACGATGATCCAATTTCAGTCACATATACTGTTTGTGATAATGGGGTCTTCCAGATGTGCACCGTAGCGAGTATCAATTTTAATATTCTTTCGGATATCATTCCAATCATCAACGACAGTATCATTACAGATGTCCTTTGCTTTGGTCAAAACACTGGAAGTATTGATATCAATGTATCCCCAGCGGTGAACATTGAATATGACTGGTCCAACGGTTCAGACTCGCAGGATATAAATAGTCTTTCTCCGGGTAATTATTCTGTAACTGTCAGCGGTGAAGGAGATTGTTTTGTGGATCAGACCTTCAATTTCGCAGTTGGCGGCCCTTCAGAGGCTCTGAACGCCACCGTTATCTCATTCGAACAAATCAATGACAGCGGAAATGGTTCAATCAATATTGATATTGAAGGAGGAACTCCGCCATACGACATCACCTGGATTGGTCCTAATGGATTTTTATCGACAGAAGAAGACATAATTGATTTGGTCAATGAAGGAACGTATGCTGCAAATATTAACGATGACAATGGTTGCTCAACAACTGTCAACGCAAGCATTACAGGTATTGAAAATCAAGCAGCTTTGTTCGATGTAATTATCTCGCCTAATCCATGTACTGATAATTTAAACATTGACTTAAAATCATACAACCTAGACAATGCACATTACAGGCTTTATGACTCGGTTGGACAATTGATCATGAGCGATAAAATCGTCGGACATCGATCCACAATCGGTCTGCAAGAATTAGCTTCTGGCTGCTATTGGATCATGATCGGAAACGACTCAAGCGAGAAAACCTTGCCTGTGATCAAGCAATAATCGGCATCAACCAGTACTATTTACTGAGATATAAATTCCTTTCGCTATAAATCTGTCTAAAGAAAGGATCTCGTAAATCTTTTATGAAACGAATAGCTTCGCCTGTGCTTTTCATCTCTGGTCCAAGTTCCTTTTTCACTTCGGGAAATTTCTCATAACTGAAAACGGGAATCTTGATGGCATAACCATTTCTTTTCGGGTTGAATTTAAAATCCTTCAGTTTCTTTTCGCCTAGCATCACCTTAGTTGCATAATTGACATATGGCTCATCGTATGCCTTGGCAATGAAGGGCACCGTGCGGGAAGCCCTTGGGTTCGCTTCGATGATGTAAACCAGATCATCCTTCACAGCAAACTGAATATTGATTAGTCCTACCGTGTTCAGAGCCTTGGCTATCGTTCTGGTATGCTCTTCTATCTGTGTCATTACGAAATCGCCCAGGTTATACGGAGGCAATACTGCATAAGAATCTCCGCTATGAATTCCTGCCGGTTCAATATGCTGCATGATGCCTATGATGTATACATCCTCCCCGTCGCAGATCGCATCTGCCTCTGCTTCTATGGCTCCTTCCAGAAAATGATCGAGAAGTATTTTGTTGTCGGGCATGTCATTCAAAATATCCACAACGTGTTTCTCCAATTCGAATTCATTGATTACAATTTTCATTTTCTGTCCACCCAAAACATAACTGGGGCGAACCAGCAGCGGAAATCCTAAATCACGCGAAAGTTCAATTGCCTGTTCAGCACTTTCCACTACGCCAAACTTCGGATAGGGTATGTTGTTTTCCTTCAGCAATGTTGAAAAACTTCCCCTGTCTTCGGCCAAATCAAGGGACCTGAAATCAGTGCCTATAATCTTAATCCCGTATTTATCCAACTTGGCTGCGAGCTTCAAAGCCGTTTGACCACCGAGCTGTACGATAACTCCTACAGGCTTCTCGTGCTGAATGATGTCATAAATATGCTCCCAAAAAACCGGTTCAAAATAAAGTTTATCCGCTGTATCAAAATCTGTTGATACAGTTTCAGGATTGCAATTGATCATGATCGTTTCATAACCACACTCACGTGCAGCAAGCACTCCATGAACACATGAATAATCGAACTCAATTCCTTGCCCTATCCTGTTTGGTCCGCTACCGAGGACAACTATTTTTTTCCTATTTGTAACAACGCTTTCGTTTTCCTCTTCAAAGGTGCTGTAGTAATATGGCGTTTTTGCTTCGAATTCAGCTGCGCAGGTATCTACGAGTTTGTATACACGGCGAATATTCATCTCACCACGCTTTTTGTATACTTCACTTTCCAGACATCTCAGTAAATGTGCAACCTGCCTGTCTGCATATCCTTTCTGCTTGGCTTCAAACATCAATTCACGCGGAATGCTGTTGATGTCAAACTTTTCAATTCGTTTTTCAGTTAGAACCATATCTTCGATCTGACGAAGAAACCAGTTATCGATTCTCGTCTTCTCTTGACTAGTCTTAAAAGGTATACCCAATTTAATGGCGTCATAAACATGAAACAGACGATTCCAGCTTGGTCGTTCTAATGATGCCAATAGTTGACTCTGGTCGCGCACTTCGCGTCCATCGGCACCGAGTCCGTTTCTTTTTATCTCCAGCGACTGACAGGCTTTCTGCAGCGCTTCCTGAAAGCTTCTGCCTATACCCATCACCTCGCCCACACTCTTCATTTGAAGTCCAAGCTCGCGGTTGCTGCCGGGGAACTTGTCGAAATTCCATCTCGGAATTTTGACAATTACATAATCTAACGTTGGTTCGAAAAATGCCGATGTGCTTTTGGTTATCTGATTCTGTAATTCATTCAGGTGATATCCGATGGCAAGTTTGGATGCGATTTTAGCAATCGGATAACCCGTAGCCTTGCTCGCAAGTGCCGATGACCTTGAAACGCGCGGATTAATTTCGATCGCTATGATGTCTTCTTTTTCATCCGGGCTCACAGCGAACTGGACATTGCAACCTCCTGCAAAATTTCCGATCGCTCTCATCATTCTGATGGCCATATCCCGCATCCTTTGATAAGTGCTGTCGCTCAAAGTCATAGCAGGAGCAACTGTTATGCTATCACCAGTGTGAATGCCGATCGGATCAAAATTTTCAATCGAACAAATGATTGTTACATTGTCATTGGCATCCCGAAGCAACTCAAGTTCAAACTCCTTCCAACCCAACAGGGCTTTATCAATCATCACTTCATGAATTGGAGAAAGATGCAGACCTCTGTCAAGCAGGCTGTCAAAATCCTGTTGCGTATGTACCAGCGCAGCACCGCTTCCTCCCAGGGTGTATGATGGCCTGATACAAAGGGGAAACCCGAACTCCTGGGCAATCTCCTTCCCTTCCAGAAAGCTTTTGGCAGTGCGTTGTGGAGCCATAGGAACACCTATTTCGCCCATGAGTATGCGAAAAGCCTCCCGGTTTTCGGTAATCTCTATAGCACCGGTATCCACACCAATCATCCGGACTCCATATTCTTCCCATATTCCCGACTCTTCGCATTTTATGGCCAGATTCAATGCCGTTTGACCTCCCATAGTTGGCAATACCGCGTCAATCTTGTGTTCATTCAGTATCCGAATGATACTTTCCATTTCCAATGGAAGTAGATACACATGATCTGCAACTACCTTGTCTGTCATGATAGTAGCCGGATTGCTATTGATCAGAATAACGGTAATTCCTTCTTCCCGGAGAGATCTTGCGGCCTGAGAACCGCTGTAATCAAATTCACAGGCCTGACCGATCACTATTGGGCCTGAACCAATGATTAGTACAGACTTAATTGAGTTGTCTTTGGGCATTTTTTTTTTATCTGACAGGAACTTACGCCTCTCAGTTAATCAAAATACATTCGATTTTACGGCCGCGAAGATACTTGGGAGATTCATAATTCCCCGAGGAGTTATTAAACGCATGTTAACACATCGGGAATAGGCTTCTGCTGCCGACAGGCTGAGAAATTCAGATATAGCCATCATTAGGCTTTAATTTGCACCATCATGTCTGTTCTGATAATCGACAACTACGACAGCTTCACCTATAACTTGCTCCATTATGTTGAGCAACTAACAACTGAAATTCCGGTGGTCGTTCTGAATGATCAAATCAACATGGCTCTTGCTGACAATTTCGATAGCATCATTCTTTCGCCGGGTCCAGGACTTCCAATGAACGCCGGCCAGATGCCTGAAATCATCAGACAATTCGTCAATAGAAAAAAAATACTTGGCGTTTGTCTGGGTCATCAGGCGATAGCCGAATATTTCGGTGCCAAACTTGAAAACAAAGGAAAAGTTCATCACGGCATCGAATCAGAGATTCGTCAGATAAGTGCTTGTCCAATATTGAAAGATTTACCATCCCCATTTATGGCAGGCAGATATCATTCATGGACAGTCTCACCCAATCATTTGCCTGAGCATTTGGTTGTCACCGCAGTAGATGAAACAGGAGAAATCATGGCTATCAGGCATACTTCTCTACCGATCTACGGTGTGCAGTTTCATCCTGAAAGTATTATGACACCCATGGGGATGAAAATCATTCAAAATTTTCTTGAAATCTGAGCGAGACATTGGAAAATTTCCATCATAGAGGGCTGACCATTGAATATCTCCGGGTTGGAAACGGTACCGAAACAATACTCGCTTTTCATGGCTTCGGTCGACATGCCAAAGACTATTTGGTATTTGAAGAGCTGCTTCTGCCTTGTCAGCAAATCATTTCCATAAATCTATTCGGACATGGAGCATCAATTTTTCCTGCCGAGCGAATTGAGAGAGAACCTCTCACACCTCAAGAATGGACAGAATTTTTGGAAGCCTTTCTTGACAAACTTCATATCGATAAATTCCATCTTCTGGGCTATTCAATGGGTGCGCGGGTTTGTCTTTCCATGATAGAATACATGGGACCTCGCATTCAGGATGTCCTGTTGCTGGCGCCCGACGGACTTAAGATCAACCTGCTTTATCGTTTCGCAAGCGGTACGGCAGCAGGCAGATCAATTTACCGCAGCATTATCGACAATCCGTCATGGCTTTTCAGGCTTGCCTGGTTCCTGAATAAGATCGGCATTTTAAATGACAAGCTACACCGTTTCGTACATGTTCACCTGGATACAAAAGAAAAGAGAATTTTGGTGCATGATATTTGGCTTATCTACAAAAAAACATTCCCAGATCTCAGACTCACGGCTGCAAAACTCAGAGATTGCGGTATTGCCGTGCATCTTGTTTTTGGAAAGTATGATACTGTTATTCCTCTGCGTCTTGCGAAAAACCTCACCAATCTTGCAGGAGATACTGTTTCCCTTCACGTTGTAAATGCAGGACACAGGCTCCTTACTCATGATACTGCAGCCTTTATTAGCCAACGACATATCTGGCCAGGTAGCAGGTCATGGCCCTCAACGGATCGACATTAAATTTCATGAAACACCTTGCAGATGACGGCATGTTAAACTAAAATTGCACTCAAATTTTGTGGATAATCCGAGAACATGAAAAACTGCCAGTTTGAACCGGAACATGTATTCATCCGAATCTGAGTAAATGCTCTCTTCTTGCGATGTTTAAATCGCCAGCGTATTACATTTCAACCTTACTCAGAATTTATTAATGAAAACAAAATATATCGACCTGGTAGAGCAAACATTCGAATGGCCTCAGGAAGAATTCACACTTGATAAAGAAAATCTCCTGTTTCATGGAATCCCGTTGATGGATCTCGTGGAAAGATATGGTTCACCATTAAAATTCACTTATTTACCTAAGATCAGCCAGAATATTCAGCGCGCCAAAGAATGGTTCAGAATTGCACGCAATGAAGTTGGCTATGAAGGAGATTACCATTACTGCTATTGCACCAAAAGTTCGCATTTCAGATACGTGCTTGAAGAAGTGCTGAAAAACAATGTGCATATTGAAACATCATCTGCCTATGACATTGACCTGATCCGCAGACTGGCAACGTTGGGCAAACTCAACAAATCTCAGCGCATTGTTTGCAACGGTTTCAAAAAAGCTGAATACGTAGAAAAAATATTCGCGCTGCATGCCGATGGATTCAAAGATATCATTTCGGTTATTGATAATAAATACGAATTCGAAACATTCGAGCAGTTGGTAACAGAACCCATGCATATTGGGATCAGAATTGCGAGTGAGGAGGAACCAAAATTTGAATTCTATACTTCCCGTCTGGGGATAGGGTACCGGGAAATCGTGCGCTTTTATAAAAAGAGTATTCACGAAAATCCTTACCTCAACCTGAAGATGCTGCATTTCTTTATCAACTCAGGCATCAAAGACACATCTTACTATTGGAACGAACTTGTGAAATGCCTGAAGGTGTATTGCGAACTCAGGCAGATTTGTCCTACGCTGGATAGTCTGAATATCGGTGGCGGATTTCCAATTAAAAACTCGCTGGCATTCAATTTTGATTATCAATACATGGTAACTGAAATTTTGCGCCAGGTTCGAACCGCATGTGAGGAGGCTGGAGTTCCTGTACCTCATATTTACACTGAATTCGGATCATTCACAGTGGGCGAAAGTGGCGGTGCACTTTATAAGATTCTTTATCAGAAAGAACAAAACGATCGTGAAAAATGGAATATGATTGATTCATCTTTCATGACCACTCTGCCAGATAGCTGGGCTATTAACAAACGTTTCATCATGCTTCCAATCAACAACTGGAATGAAAACTATGAACGTGTTTTTTTAGGTGGACTCACCTGCGACAGCGATGACTATTACAATTCCGAGCAACACACAAATGCCATCTACATGCCGAAATATTATCCGGATCAGGACCAATACATCGGCTTTTTCAATACCGGAGCTTATCAGGACACACTGGGTGGTTTTGGAGGAATACATCATTGCCTGATCCCTCAACCAAAGCACATCCTGATTGACAGAGACGCCAAAGGAAAGTTGAAATACAAACTCTGGTCGCCGGAGCAAAAACCAAAGGATGTAATGGAGATTTTGGGCTACTATGAAAAATAGTTTATTTCGTAAAAAAAGGTTGCAGATTCTCCTCCAGTATTTCAGGATAGTTAAGTTCTGCCAGAGCTGAAGACTCCTCAAGCAGCAAAATGACAGGAAAACCTACACCGACCATGCGCGCAATCGATTCTCCATCATTGAAGTGGAAAACGGGGGTATTCCGTATTTGGGCATCTTTATGAAAATCGACAATCAATTCTTCTCTACCGTTGTAAATGATGTAAATATTCCAATCGGGATGTATTGTTTTGATTAGTTCCAGTTTGCTGGCTGCTACCCTGCAATGTTCGCAACTGAGAGAGGCAAACATCACCAAGGCCTTTCCGTGTCTTATGTCAAAAGATGGAACTTCTCCTGCTTCTCCGGAGTAAAGAGGCGCAAAATCGACAAACTTTCGTTCTGCTCCATTTACGACGACCATTTCCGGCATATCAACTTTATAAATGACGTATGGAGATGTCAATGATAAAAAAGCTATTAAGAGAGTTATTCCAAGTTGCCATCCGGACTTGATTTCATTTTGAGGACGCAATAGCAAGTACATTCCCATTCCTCCCAACAGGGCATTTTTGAATATTCCCTCGAAAGGGGTAAGTTCAAACTGCCTGCCGAAGCAACCACAATTACCCTCATTACCAAAAGCCACAATTATGTAAGTGAGATAAGCCGTATACACAACAAGACTGGCCAGACAAAGCTGAATTGATAACCTTCGGTATAAACCGAAAATGAGCATGATACCGATAAAGAATTCTGACCCGATAACGAAACGAGCCAGAAAGGGGGCCACAAAATCGTTGGCCAGACCCGATCGGATTATATCATTCTCCAGATATTCTGCCGGCACCAGTTTGACTGCTCCGGAAAAAACGAATGCTACACCAATAAAAATCCGAATAAGTACTTTAGGCATTATCGACAATAGAAATTTCAATGTTCAAATCTATTCCATCCGATCTGTTCAGAGAGTCCTGTGATCGCCGAAGAAATAATTATTGCAACCACACAAAAATGAAGAAGCCCCGAATAATTCCGAGGCTCCATGCAAAAAATTCTTTGGAATTAGTTCTTTGCAAGTTCACATGAATTGCCAAGAATTTCAAGAGCGCTGCAAGCATCTTCAGCATCCGACTTGGTTGCATCGTTGATTGGAATTGAGCTTGAAGTACCAAGCAAGGTGCAGGTACAAGTCCAATCCTTTTTACATGAAGACATTGAAAGCACTACCAATGCGATAACGCAAACTGAGGCGATTTTTTTCATAACAATTAAATATTTGATTTTGCGGGGGCAATATATATACAAACGCACAAATCGCAAAATACGGTTATTCCCGTATTCTGATTTTTTCTCCTGATGATAAAACCCGATTGTAATCATTGAATAAATGGCGAAAAAAAAGAACAAAACGAAATATTTCTGAGGGAATTTGATTTGTTTCCTTCATTAGCTTCGCCCTGATATGAAAACTACCTCACTCATTAAGTGCATCATTTCCTTAGGGTTGTTTGCCTGGCTACTCACTGCAAGATCAGCATTTCTTCAACTTTTCGGAATGTACCATTTACCAGAGAAGTTCGCACCAAGCCTTTACCAGATCATGCTGGTTTTCCTTTTTACTGAAGCCATAAGACTGCTGATCATTACCTTCTACAAGCCTCAGGGTGGCGCAAAACGTGACAACCTTACCGCAGGTATTGCTCACTTGTCAAGAATTCTTTATGGCCTTCTGGCCGGTGTGTTGCTTTTGTCATTTTTCAGTGTCAGCCTCAAAGAAGCTATTACTTCTTTAAGTCTTATTGCCGCAGCAATTGTGCTGATGACGAAAGACTACGTTTCAAACCTGATCAACGGAATGTATATGACGCTGGCGCGAATAATCAACATAGGCGACAGTGTCAAAATTGATGAGATCAAAGGTAAAATTCTGGATATTACATTGACGAATGTCCATATTCTCAACGATGACGATGATATTGTTTATATACCAAACAATAAAGTTTTTAGCAGCGAAATCATCAACTATACGCGCCGCGAACTGAAACGAAGCAATGTGGATTTCGAAATCGACATGCAATACGCTCCTGAAACCGACTGGCTTGAAAAAGAGATCATTGACTCATTGGGAGATTTAAAGGAACTGATGCAGCCGGATGGTATGATTCTGAAAGTTCAGGGTATCAAGCATGAATTCTGCTCTTTCAAATTCCAATACATTTTATTGGATCCCCTCAATAAAGAACATGATAAAAAGGTTAAAAAGCATGTCATTACTTTTATCATTTCAACAATAATTCGCCTCAGAAAGGCTTCCTGAGGATTTTTTCCTTCCTGAAACCCACTGCTTTCAGGCCTTTCATGGAAAGAACAGAAATCATGAAAATAATTTTCGTGTAACAGCAATGATTTTACATTTTTGCGCACCGGAAGTTCAGAGTTGCTAACCCTTAAACTTTCAAATTTCCGGCAATAAAACAACATGGGAAAATATAGTTCTATCAGACAGTTCATGCAGGAAAACTACCTGCATTTCAACTCTGCCGCTATTGTGGATGCCGCCAAAGGCTATGAGACGCACCTTGCCGAAGGCGGGAAAATGATGGTTACACTGGCAGGAGCAATGTCTACCGCAGAACTCGGAATCTCCCTTGCCGAAATGATCCGACATGGCCAGGTTGACATCATCTCATGCACAGGCGCCAATCTGGAAGAGGATCTTATGAATCTCGTAGCACACGATCATTATGAGCGCGTGCCGAATTATCGCGATCTTACTCCTCAGCAAGAGTGGGATCTCTTGGAGCGTGGGCTGAACAGGGTTACTGACACCTGTATTCCTGAAGAAGAGGCTTTCAGACGTTTGCAAAAACACATTCATGCACTTTGGAAAGAAGCAGATGATAAGGGTGAAAGATATTTCCCACATGAATTCATGTATAAAATGCTGCTCAGCGGTGTGCTGGAACAATACTATCAGATTGATCCAAAAAACTCATGGATGCTGGCTGCAGCTGAAAGGAATTTACCCATTGTGGTGCCCGGCTGGGAAGACAGTACAATGGGAAATATTTTCGCCAGCTATTGTATTAAAGGAGAGATAAAGCCTACCACCATGAAAAGTGGTATTGAATACATGGCATGGCTGGCTAAATGGTATATCGATAATTCCGCAGGAAAAGGCGTGGGATTCTTTCAAATAGGCGGCGGTATTGCGGGGGATTTCCCGATATGCGTTGTGCCAATGCTGTATCAGGATATGGAAATGCACGACATTCCATTCTGGTCTTATTTCTGCCAGATCAGTGATAGCACCACCAGTTACGGAAGTTACAGCGGCGCTGTACCCAATGAAAAAATTACCTGGGGGAAACTTGATATTACTACCCCAAAATTTATTATCGAAAGTGATGCAACAATTGTTGCTCCCCTCACATTTGCATGGCTTTTAAATCATTAATAACAATAAGACTGTAACCACCATGGCCGCACCACATAAAAGAGTCATTAAGGATTACAATACGCTTTCTCAAGAGCATATAGATCTGATCAACGAACATTTTCCGAATGGCTTCGAAAATGAAAATCTGGTTTCCTTTGTTACTCCAAAAGGACAATTCATCAAAGCCCTTGAAGTCCGCACTGACGACACAATTTATCTATTTAAAATAGACAAAAACATGAAAGTGGACGACGAAGAGAACCAGGAAAATGAAGGTGCTGCGATGTCCGATTTCGAGAGCTTTAAAGGCGGATCTGAAGAAGATGATCTGGACGACATGGACGACGACGATGAGGCTGGAGCAGACGTTGCCGAAGATGAAGGCGGTGATGACGATGAAGATTGATCAGTTCTTGCTTATGATATAGTGAATGAGCCGGTCAGGTGCTGACCGGCTCTCTTTATTTCTACCTTCGGCCTATAAACAAACAGCCCTTTACTGAGTCATGAGCCATAAACAATCCGTTTTTTTACTTTCATTTCAGGCATGGTCTCAAGCGTGCGTGTTTATGTTCCGCCACCGTTTGAGCCACTACCTTATATATCCTCTCGCCATTTCCATTCTTTTGGCCATGGGATCAGTCGTACTGATCAATCGGGGAGTCAATTTTATCATGGGTTTCATCAACCCATATTTCGGCGACACCAAAATGTCCGGAAGCTGGTGGGAAAATATCATTGAGTTGCTCAAGGACTCAGCTGCTCTTGCTATTCCTTTCATACTATGGCTGTTATCAATATACGTATTTCTGAGAATCAACAAATATCTTGTGCTGGTGCTCATGTCTCCGATGATGGCTTTACTCAGTGAAAAAACCTGTGACATACTTACCGGAACATCAACACCATTTAGTCTCAATCAGCTAATGCACGATGCATTCCGCGGCAGTATTATTTCTCTTCGAAATCTGATCATGGAATTGAGCCTTACATTGTTAATTTGGGGATTCATTCTCTTACTGATGCTGTTTCTTCCTTTCTTAATTTTTATATTAGGTCCTTTGGCGTCGATACTGGTATTCTTCATTTCAAGCTATTACTATGGTTTCTCTCTATTAGATTATGTCAATGAGAGAAATCAACTGAATGTAAAGGAGAGTATCAGAGATATCCGCAATCTTAGATCCTTGAGCATTGGACTTGGATCCATTTTTTCAATATTATTTATGGTGCCCTTCATCGGCATTGCGCTAAGCTCTGTGACATGCACGATTGCAGCGGTAATTGCCAAACATCAATTAACAGTAGAAGAAATTGGATAGTGATACTTAACGTATCAGCAGTTTCCGGGTGAATTTATCCTTCCCGGTTATAAATTCAATGAAGTAAAATCCTTCAGGCAAGCCACTGATAGAAATTGTTGGAACATTCGGTTCAAAAGCCTCAATTACCTGACCGGAGGCGTTCATTAAAACCACTGAAAGTATTCTGGTATCAGATTCATTACTGATATATATCCATTCCTTTGCAGGATTTGGAAAAAATGAAATCTCATCATCCGCGCTAACTCCCGCTCCAAAAGACACTTCCGGATAGATGCCAGGAATTTTATTTTGTACAATCTGAAGTGGATCAAGATAGGAATTCAGATCAGACCACGATTCAGCAAGCAACACATATTGATCTGAACCTGGAAAATTACAGCTAGTACTACCTCCTGTGAAAATACCTAATAGGTTCCATTCTTCATCGAACAAAGGCGCACCGCTACTTCCTTGAAAAGTTCTACCATTGTCGGTCAATTGCAGATTCATTAAAATTTGGCCATCGGTAATAGACTCTGACCAATCAGTTTGATAATCTGTTATTGCCAGGGACAGTGCTTCTGCGTGATGTAAACTTATCAAATTCAAAGGCAATTCGCCCATACCAAGCGACCATCCACAGTAATAAACATCCCACGTCGCAGGCGGCGACTTGATGAGTTTGAGCAGACCAATTCCCTGATCTGTGTCGTTTCTTACCAAAGTCGCACCGCTTAGTACCATGCGATCACAAGTAAAAAAGTTGGGGCACCTCAATTGATTCATGTTGAAGTAAAAAACCCATGAAGAGGCCGGCCCAATAAGGCTTTCACTGGAAGAAATCACATAGGGAGTGGCATCAGATCTGGAGTTATTCATAAGTGTAGCCGATGCAATCTTCTGACCGTAATCAACCATCATCATCAAAACGGAAGAAGCAACACGAGATGCTCCCGACGGGAGATTCAAGAGGTTCGCCTCCTCGTAACATTGCAAGTCCGACGATACAGCATTTGCAAGATCACGATATGCACCTGCAACGTGATCTATCCAAAAACTTCCTTGCCCCCTGTAAGCATACGGCTCATAATATTCAACAATGATTCTGGAACCGGAAACATGAGGAATGCCTAAAAAGCCACTCGTGTTGTCACGAGACGTTAAAGGCCCAAGATAATCCTCACGATCTTCAGAATAAATAAAGACTTTTCCCCCACGCGGCAATACGATATTTCTTAAAGTCAGCCCTATAGAATAGGCAAAACCAAAATCTATTCCCAAGGTCCAGATACGATCGCCGTTCAATAGATTAGTCCAATGACCGCTATTTAACAAGGAAAAATCAGTCTCTAATGCCGAGGCAAACCGATAGGGTTTCGTTCGGTCTGATAACTGCAATTGATCTTCCGCAAGCAGTGCTTCAATATTCAACTGGGGTAAAATCTGCCAGTCCGATTGTACATCGAATTGATTGGTCAGGCCCCATGAAACCGGTACACCGTTGCGCTCGAACTGCCCTGACATGGAAACGCTCCATACCAAAACACAGAACAAGATGTAAAGTTTTTGACTCAATATCCTATTGTAGCAAGATGCTCCTAACCAAAAGAAGGTTGCACGCTAAATTAGCTATTTTTCTATCTCGTTGTTAGCTAAACTGAAAATTAACGAAAGTCACAAGCAATAAACACTTCATCGAGCTCAAGAGGCAACGAATCGAAGATAATTTGCATCTTACTATATGAAAACTACACCTCATGAAAATTCTAAGCTTCTTTTTGGCTCTTCTCTCCACTTCGCTAATTTTTGCCCAGGACTGCATTGACGAATCCCTGATCAATCCCGATGCGATCTGCCCCATGATTTATGCTCCTGTTTGTGGTTGCGATGGAATCACCTATGGCAATGATTGTATTGCCATCAATACAGGAGGGGTCTTAACCTGGACTGATGGTCCCTGCGGTCAGAGCAGTGATTGTATGGATATGTCGGCTTTGGATTTCGGTCTCTGCGATCAGTTTTTGGGTTACACCTGGAATGGGTCGGGATGTGTTCCTGTAAGCGGTTGTGGATACACAATTGGCAATATTGATTATACACCAAACTTTTATTCAACGTTATATGGATGCCAGCAGGAATGCGGGAATCCACTTACTGATTGTATCAACTACATGCAGATTGAAACAGGATATACAGTCGATTGTGATGACATTGAGGATCCGGTTTGTGGTTGTGATGGTGTCACTTATTACAACAGCTGCGAAGCTTTCTATGGAGGAGGGGTAACAACCTATGGAACCAATGCCTGTGATGACTCCACATGTTTTGAAATTCCGGAGTATGCCAATTTTGGTGAGTGCTCTATGCCTCTTGGCTGGGCAAGAATGGAGAACGGCTGCGTTGAAATGTCAGGATGCGGTTACATCAGTCAGTACGGATATGACTATAGCAGTCTTTTCTTCTCATCTTCCTACGAATGTTTCAACTATTGCATTCAGTCTGTAGAATTATGCATCAATAATTCAATTATCGATAGCACCATGGCATGCATAGAAATATATGATCCGGTTTGTGGTTGTGATAGTATAACTTATTCAAATTCCTGTTATGCGACTTATTATGGTGGTGTCACATCCTATACTCCCGGTGAATGTTCTACAAATAACATTCGTGAAATGGCTAACACGCAGGTTATTATTTATCCAAATCCTGCAGACCGTTTCTTCCAGGTACAACTCGAAGAATTTATTCCTTCAATCCTAACAATTTCCGATTGTTCAGGAAGATTAATTCTAAGTGAAAAAATGAACGGGAAAATTCAAAGAATTGATTCCATGCACCTTCCGGTAGGGTTGTATATCGTGCAGTTACAAACCGAAGAAGGAACTTTGGTCAGAAAGAAACTCATCATCGAGTAGTTGCCATGAAAACAACAAGTAGGCCGTTGCGATAAGCACGGCCTTTTGTTTTTATTTACCAGCCAACAAACCCAGATAAGCCTCAACCACATCGATCACGGATGGATAGGTATTGCTCCTCACAATATCCATGTCTTCCAATCCCAACCAAACAGCTTTGGTGATGCCTTCCTTCAACTGAGGCTTGGGAACCGCATTGCCTGCATACCTCATCAAAAACCAACGAGTGCTTTTTATTACCGAAACACCATCCTGCATATAGGTATGCCACGTCTCATAGAACTCTGAATCTACCTTAAGCTGATCCAAAGAGCACTCCTCCTCAACTTCACGAACCGCACCCTCAAGAACCTTTTCTCCGTCTTCGACTTTTCCCTTCGGAAGATCCCATTTCTCAAGTCTGTATATGAAAAGTATTTTATTCTCTCGGTTTGTGACCAATCCACCAGCGGCCTGGACAAATTGAAAATGAGAGGCAAACTCAGACCACGACTGCTGCACATCATGACACAAGACCAGTATCGATTTCGCACCCCTTTGCATTGCCTCCTCTATCATAACAATATCCAACTTTCCCTTTGAAACGATGGTTACAGCCGATTCTGAAGGTTCATCAGACTGTGAAAAAAATACCGGCCTTCCGGCAAAATAAACTTTATAACTTTGAGCCATGGATAGTCAAGAACGCGCGTTAAAAGTCGCTGAATTCCTGCTGCGAATTAAAGCAGTAGAACTCAATCCTGAACAACCCTTTACCTGGGCTTCCGGATTAAAATCTCCAATTTATTGCGACAACCGCAAAACTTTGTCATATCCCGATGTAAGAGCGTATATAAGGGAGGCCTTTATATCTTCGATGAAGGAAAACTATCAGGTACCAGATGTCATTGCCGGTGTGGCCACGGGTGGTATAGCAATAGGAGCGTTGATAGCGGATTCCCTTAATCTGCCATTTATTTATGTTCGCTCCGAAGCCAAAAAACATGGATTGGGCAATCAAGTGGAAGGCACTCTGCACTCAGGTCAAAAAGTTGTAGTGATTGAAGATCTCATTTCTACCGGTAAAAGCAGCCTGAACGCAGTACACGCATTGCGGGAACAGGGAGCAGAAATCGTTGGAATGATCGCGATTTTCACATATGGTTTTGATGCTGCTTCGGAAAACTTCAAAAATCATGCATGCCCGCTGACAACACTCAGCAATTATGAATCATTGCTTCATCAAGCCCTGAGTTCGGGATTTATCGATCAAAAACAATTGGATACTCTTCGGGAATGGAAGGTAAGTCCTGAGGCTTGGAGTAATAACTTTATGCTTCAGCATCAGACTCATTAATGCAGAATTTACGAAACATCTCATCTTCTTATGACAAGAATTGAAAGTAAAACCGCAACGGTGAATTCCAATGCTGAAAAGATTTATGACTTCCTCACTGATCTGAACAATATCGAAAAACTGCTCCCGGCCGGAAAATACTCCGAATGGAAAAGTGACAAAGATTCCTGCTCTTTCAAAGTTCAGGGCGCATATCAGATCGGGCTTGCACTCAAATCTTCCGAGCCTGGTCGTCTTGTTACTTATTCCAGCACCCCGGGCTCGCCTTTTCCGTTCGAACTCAACGTAAAACTGAATGAGGCAGATGGAAAAACAACAGGTCAACTGCTCTGCGATGCCCAAATCAATCCTTTTCTTGAGATGCTTGTAAAAGGGCCTTTGAAAAATCTTTTTGATTACATGGCAGATAAATTACCAGAAGCAGTTGGTTAATGATATAGTGCTTCTTTCATCCTGTTCCAATCAATTCCAAGCGACCTCTCAACGTAACCTTGAGATACTTGATACGCACCTGATTTCTTTGCCCGTTCTTCAAGCTCGGGATGCGTACTCAGTATATTCAAAGCTCCTTCCATATCACCATGTTCCTGTTTCATTCTGGAAAACACTTCACCAAGCAGTGAAGGATTTATACCAGCCTTGTCGAGCAGTACCAAAGCAAATTCATCTGCCTCTGCTTCATCTTCCCGACTGAAATAATTTGAGAGCAATAACCCGGAGACATTCTCAAGACCTGATCCTCCGGCCACCATAGCTATGACAGCATCAAGTCCGAGCTGCTTCACAATGTTATTTACTGTATGACGGTGTTCCACATGACCCATTTCATGCGCAAGAACTGCTGCAACCTCCTCAGCAGAATGACAAAAGTTGAGCAATCCGGTTTGAATGTAAATACGCCCGCCGGGAATTGCGAATGCATTAGGATCCGGTTGATCAACCACTGTCAGCTCATATTTGTATTTTGAACCTCCCATCGCATTCTGAAGCCTGTCATGCATCACTTTAATACAGGAGTCAACATATGGATCACTTATCAATTTATATCCCGCTTCCTCTGAAAACGAGGATTCAGCGATCATGTCGCCGAATTTTTTCTCATTCTCAATGGTCAGAATTTTATCAGCAGGATTCTTAAAAAACTGATATACCGCATAACCTCCCCAACCTGTGAGGAACAAAAGCACGATCAGAAAAATCCATGCGAACTGATTTGGCGTTATTTTCATGCGAATTTCCATTTATCAAAAACCTTATCCTGAAAAATCGATGGCTGTTCGATCCTTGCGATCTTGTATTTCTTCATCCAGACCTGACCATCAGCCAGCAACTTGACGGAACGCTGTTTTCCTTTTCGAACAATATCAAGAGTTACAGGACCTTCGCTCATCCTGAAAAGAAGTTGAAAGTTCTTGTATGGCACAATACCATTCACCGCCACTATCTCATCACCATTCCACAGTCCGGCAAGATCAGCGGGTGATCCCGGATACACAGATTGAACGGCAACCCGCTGAGCATTTTCATCCACAGATAATCCGAGAAAAGCATCACTCCATTTGCCACCCGGTGAATTATTGAGCACGATTCCAACGTATGAAAAGGCCGATTCCAGCAATCCCGTATATTCTTTTGTGCCAAAAACGAAGTTGTCAAATTCCTCCTGCATGCTACGACCCAGAAAGGCTTCCAGCAGCAGCTGATAATCGCCCGAGCTATAGCCTATCTGCTTTTTCCCAAACTGCTCGTACATCTCACGCATCACAAAATCTAACGATTTGCTTCCCGATGTTGCATGTATAATCATGAGATCAAATGCCATTGCAAGCAAAAATCCCTCATTGTAAATCGAAACCTTTCGCCCTGGTATTCCCGAAGAATAACCATCAAGCCAAGTATCCATGCTGCTTTCAGCAACCGATAAATTGTTTCTTCCGTGATTGCCGTAATAGTCCTGAAGGTGGTCTTCTATAATTTGAAACCATTCACTATCGCTGATACAACCTGATCTCCACAGCAATAAATCACCATAATACGTGGTCACACCTTCGTAAACATAACCCGATGGCGAATAGTTTTCTTTGGTGAAATCATATGGCAACATTTCAACCGGTCTGATATTCTTCACATTCCAGGTGTGAAACAACTCATGACAACTAATGCCAAGCAGATCCTTGAACAAGTTGTCATTCTGAAAATCTGCTCCGGGCCCCATAGCAATTACAGTGCTATTCCTGTGTTCTACACCATGCCGAATGAAATAAGGTGCAAATTGAAAAAGGAAATGGTATTCTTCACAGGGAATATCCTTGAATATATGCAACTGAGCTTTGGTGAATGCTGCAAACTCATTGATAAGTCTAGATTCTTCTAACCTAACTTCTCCCTGTATCCATACATGATATTTAACACCATCTTCATCATAATCCAGATGACGTAAACTTGCGCTCGCAATCAAGGGACAATCGGCAAGTTCATCAAAGTCACGCGCGATAAGCTTATGTCGACCCGCCTGTGTCATCCCCGTTGCTATCTGATAATCTTCCGGCAAGTCAAAAGTGATCTCATAATTGTCTGAGACCGAGTGTGGGTTGTAAAAAAAACAATTCACAGGATTCATGTACAACTGGTCCTCATCCAGATAGGTAGATCCAGCGTTCAATTCATGACCATAATATTCGTAAACGATCTGAACGGTTTCCAAGCCGTGACAATCAACCTCCCATAAATCTTTGCCAAGTTTCCTGAAGCTTAATGTGTTGCCGGAAATATCAAATGCCTTCCATGAACGTATATTCTTAGAGAAATTCCCTAACTCATATCGCCCCGGCCGCCATGCAGCAAGCTGAAGCAAAAGTTTATTTTGTGCGTGTGTTGGAAATTGGCCGATCAGCGATATGAAATGACGATGAGGAAATTCGCAACCAACAGTATAGGCAATCATTTTCTCTTCTTTATGGCGTGAATAACAGGCTTTCCAGTGCAGGCATCCGGCAAAGGCAAATTGGAAATGAACGCAACTGTCGGAACTATATCCGTGATCGCATGGTATTCGAAACTCTCACCATGCTGCACTCCGAACCCGTAAAAAATTCCCGGTACATGGCTATCATAAACATAAGGCGATCCATGCGTAGTGCCCATCATTCCATACTCAATATATGAGGGTTTTAAGGTGTAGATAACATCACCACTAAGCGACTGACTGAATCCATTGCGCTCCATTTCCTTGGTGACTATGCCACAATCAAATTTTAAAAGATCGCTTGATGTGAATGACATATGCACTTCGGGAAATTGCAGTGTCATCTGCAATACCTCATCTTGTATTTCTAAGAGGTCAATATTTTTCTCTTTGATCAAAGGCCTGTTCAGAAAGATATTTTGGTTGCTTTCATTGAGCACCCAATCGCCCGGACCATATTTTTCCTGCAACCCTTTTTCTATAAAAAACTCCAAGCTGTCGCTTTTCCAGTAGCCCGCCGAAGCTTTGTTCTTCATGGTATAACTCGGAGTGGGGGCACCACCGTGGTCGGCTGTAAGAAATACCAGATAATTTCCCTTACCAACAGTGCTATCCAGATAATCAATGAAATCCCCGATGAGTTCATCCAGTCGCAGATAACAATCCTGAGTTTCCATAGCATGTATTCCAAACTGATGTCCGATGTAATCAGTAGAAGAAAAACTCATGCAAAGCATGTCAGTATATTCATCGGTGCCCATGCTTTCATTTTCAATTGCGGCTTTTGCGAAGTCAACTGTCATGTTGTTTCCAAATGGAGTAGCTTTTATCAGATCATAATTACCATTGGTGCCTCTCAACGAGCTGAGGTCGTAGGGAAAAACTGGCTTCAACAAACTTTTGAAAGGTGCTTCATGTGCATTGTTATCCGCATTGCTTTCATCATAAACCGAGGCATCTTTAAACAAACTCCAGGTTTGATTCATATAACTTTCAGCTTTGCCCGAAACATTGAATGTCTTTACCCAGGAAGGCAAATCCTGCATATACCAGGAACTGCTTGCCCATACCCCTTCTCCCGCGCCAACGAACCAATAAGCCGCATCTGAAGTTCTTCCTGCAGGTAAAATGGCTCCACGGTCTTTCATAGATATTCCAATCACTTTCGAACGATCATTGAAAAAAAGTTCCATAGCATCGCCGATTGTTTCTGTCTTTAAATTGTTAGGCGACATTTTTCCGCCAAGAGATGAAGTCCCTACACCATCCACTGAAGAATCCGCTGAGCAATACATCATTTTTCCGGTAGACCTCAAATACCAGTCATTCTGAATAATTCCGTGATAGGCAGGCGTCGTTCCGGTAAAAATACTGGCGTGACCAGGACCTGTGTACGTAGGCATGTAGTTGTATTGCATGTTCCGGCAAATGAACCCTTCGTTGATGAGACGTTTGAATCCGCGATCCGAATAATCACTCCAGTAACGTTCAATATAATCGTAACGCATCTGATCGACCGTAATACCAACAATTAAACGAGGCCTGTGGGCCTCGAGACGAGGACTTGAATCAGCTTCCTGATTTGAGATAGCAACCTGAGCCCCGGCACAACCAACCAGCACCAGCGCAAGACCAAAAAAAGAAAAAACAGAAATTACACTTTTCATTTCAGCGAAAATACTTCGCAGCTTTCATTTTTCGCAGGACAGTTTTGTTGTGCGTCAGTTTTGTTTCAACAAAACGGTCATGAGCCAAATCAAAACAATACATCCGGCTACGCTTAACAATATGTTCAGAATAGCCATTGAATTTTCTCCGCTTCTCAACAAATCCATGGTTTCCAAACTAAAAGCCGAAAACGTGCTCAATCCGCCGCAAAAACCCGTTGCGAACAGCCACCACATGTAATCCTGACGAGCTTTCACATCCAATGCGTACAATATCCCTATGATGAGGGCGGCAAGTAAATTGGCAAGCAAGGTGCTGACTGGTAAACTGGTTTTTACATCTTTCAAAAAATGTCCCAGCCAATAACGTCCCATTGATCCCATGCCGCCACCGATAAAAACATAAAACCAGTTCATGCAGAAACCCTTCTAATTAAATACCATTTGAAAACACCTGAATAAAGCATTCCCGCCAAAATGCCATATAGCACTCCCGCCAGCACATCTCCGGGATAGTGTACGCCGAGATAAATCCTTGAATACACAATACCCAAACCCCATAAAATTATCAAGCATGAAAGCCAGATTTTCAGAGGTCGCATCAACAACAAAAAATAAGTTATGATTCCGGCATAGTTAGATGCGTGATTGCTGAAAAAACCAAACTTTCCACCTTTATAAAAGTTGCCGTTGGAATCTTTCACAAAATGAATAAGCCCTTCAAGCTCCTGGTTATATCCGGGCCTCAATCTCATTACTGTATTCTTTACCAGCTTGACAGCAAGAAAATCTGTAGTGAATAGCAACAAGGAGATACAGGCCAGACTGATCAGAAATCCATTCATTCCGTAACGTCTGAACACAGCATAAAGCATCAGCAGATAAACAAGCAGCCATGTAGTCATCTTGCTGGAATACCACATCACAACATCCATAACAGGATGATGGTGACCATTGAGCCACAGAAATAAACTGCGGTCTAATCCATCAAGTGATTGAAGAAATTCCACTTGCGAATGTGCTAGTTTCTGCGGTAAATATCATCCACCAGATGTTTCCAGTTTTCCATAATTTTCTTTCGTTTCAGCTTCAGTGTTGGAGTTATCTCACCATCGTTGATGGTAAATTGTCTGGGCAATAATCTGAAAGATTTAACCTGCTCCCAAGCTCCAAACCGAACATTGATGCGCTCTACGTCATGCTCGATAAGCTTTTGTACTTTTTCATGTGCAAGCATGGACTCCACATTTGAAGTGTCTAATCCTTGTTTCGATGCCCAGTCTGCAAGACCAATCAACTCAGGTACAATGAGAGCGGATGGAAATTTTTCACCGTCACCGATAACAATGATTTGTTCGATATAGATGCTTTCCTTCATGGCATTTTCAACCACCTGTGGAGCGACATACTTACCACCAGATGTTTTGAAAAGCTCTTTCTTCCTGTCTGTGATTTTGAGAAATCCATCCTGAAGTACACCAATATCACCAGTATAAAACCATCCATTTTTGAGGACTTCATCAGTCTTTTCCTTGTCCTTATAATACCCCATCATTACGTTCGGTCCTTTGCAAATGATTTCGCCATCTTCAGCGATCTTTACTTCAACATTTGCTATTGGTTTACCAACAGTTCCTGCCTTCCACATGTGTGGTTTTCGAAACGTATTTACAGAAATCACAGGAGATGTTTCTGTAAGGCCATAGCCTTCTTTGACCCATATCGATGCTCCATTAAAAAACCGGGCAAGCCTTTCCTGCAGTGCGGCGCTTCCCGATGCAACACCCCTGATATTGGTGAGACCCAAAGCTGCTTTAACCTTGCTAAATACAAGCTTACGTGCAATTCCCAGCTGGAACTCGTACCACGCACCATTGGCACCATCGGGTTCCCAGCGTATGGCAAGGTCGTGTGCCCACTTGAACAAACTCTTCTTAACACCGGTGTTGGCCATGCCTTTTGCATAAATACCATCATAAAACTTTTCAAAGAGTCTTGGCACACCTGTAAACATGTGGGGTTGTGCAACCGCGAGATCATCTTTTATGGTTTCCATTCCTCCCAGATACATATGTATACCATTGGCTATATACATGTAGTGCAACATCCTCTCATAAATGTGAGATATGGGCAAAAAACTCAGACATCTGCTTTTTCCTTTATCCAGCAGTGGCAGACGCTCCTCACAATCCAGCGCATTGCTGGCAATGTTGCGGTGACTCAACATCACTCCCTTGGGCAGGCCTGTCGTTCCGGATGTATAAATGATCGTTGCAAGATCATCTTCTTTTACCTGCGAACTCAGCTTGACCACCTCCTCCTGAGAAACTCCTTTTGCTATATCGAATAACTCCGTCCAATTCTTCGCTCCATCAATCTGATCAAAAGTATAAACTGCTTCGAGCGATGGAACGTCAGGTTTAACCCTATTTATTTTGTCATAAAGCTCTTCGTTCGACACAAAACACAACCTCGTTTCCGCATGATTCATGATGTATCTGCAATCCGCCTCTGTCATTGTAGGATAGATGGGTACATCTATTCCTCCTATTTGCATAACGCCATGATCCATTACATCCCACTCATACCTGTTGGCATGCGTAATCAGAGCAATTCGATCACCCGGCTTTATACCCAAAGCTATCAATGCCCTGCTGATCAAATTCATCTTCTCCACAAAATATTCCGTGGAAATAGAGCTCCATTGACCACCCAATTTGGAGGTCATCATTTCCTCTAAAGGATAATTGGCCAGCTGGTAATATGGAAAATCAAACAGACGTTTGGGTAGATTCATGGTAAATGTTCTTTGGGTAAAAATATTGATTGTTCCGTTAAATGCAATATTGGGTGCTGACATTACTTTTACCAAAAATTCTTTAAAATATGAACTTAAGCCATAAGCTGTTACCATTACTAATCCTGATCTTATCGGTCAGTGCAAATAGCCAGTACTCTCCGGTCTATTGTGGATTCGAGCACTTTATGAAATTAAAGAAAAATCATGATCCCGCATATAAAAGAGGCTATGAAGAACTTTTTCTCCGCTGGAAAAATGAGTCAGGCAACCGTGGTGGTGAGGTCTACACGCTTCCTGTAGTATTTCATATCGTTTATAACGAGGAAAATCAGAATGTTCCCGATAGCGTGGTTTTATCACAACTCGAAGTGATCAATGAAGACTACAGAAGAATGAATACTGATGCCATCAATACGCGTGATATTTTTCTTCCATTTGCTGCCGACTGTAATATTCAATTTGCGCTGGCAAACACAGACCCGGAAGGCAATGCAACTTCAGGCATTACACATACCCTCACCGACCGGACAGAATTTGAACTCGACTTGTTTGCAGCTGATAACACCCTCGACGAAGTGAAGCATGCGGAAACCGGAGGTGTTGATGCCTGGGATCCACAACATTATATCAATATCTGGGTTTGCAACATTGGCTCTTCATTTCTCGGTCAGATATTCGGTCTGGCTTACCCTCCCGAAGGGCTGAGCAACTGGCCCGATGGTAGTTCTGCTCCTGATATTTCCAATGAAGGCATCGTTCTGCACTATCCTGTGCTTGGCCGCAACAATCCATTCGCAAATGACGATGACGTGGAAGACAACAACGGAGGCAGAACGCTTACGCATGAGATGGGGCACTATCTCGGGTTAAGACATATCTGGGGTGATGAATTGTTCACCAATGTTTGCTCCGAAGATGATGGAATAGACGATACTCCATTGTGCGGAAGCGGCGACCAATTTCAGTGCGATTACGAAGCCAATACATGCGGTTCAGGTGATCCGGATGATCTACCGGATATGATCGAAAACTACATGGACTATACCTTCGATGAATGCTACAACATGTTCACTGAAGATCAGACTTCTCTCATGCGTTATGTTGTCGAAGAACTCCGAAGCGGGCTTATCGAAAGCCCTGCCCTGAATATCTCAGAATCAGTTACGCGAAATTTCCGGACATGGCCTAATCCCGCAAACGAACGACTCTTTCTTGACATCAATCCCAATCAAAATATTGAGTATCAAATTTTCTCTGCATTTGGAGTTTTAATTCAATCAGGAAAAGTTGAAGCGGCCAACATCGGCATCCAACATCTGGAGGCCGGACATTATAGCATTTGCTTTCGCACAGGCGATGCTTTTTCGGTGCATTCATTCATAAAAATTTAACCAATAAATTTCTCTACGTAATTGCTATGAAAAAAATTGCAGTGTTAGGTGCCGGTCAGATGGGCAACGGAATTGCCCATGTGTTTGCACAATTTGGTAATCATGTTCATCTCATCGATTTGCGTCAGGAAAATCTTGACAAGGCCGTTGCTACGATAACAAAGAATCTTGACAGGCAAGTCTCTAAAGGCTCGCTGACAGAAGAAGCAAAAAATAAAACTCTGGCCAACATCTCCACATTTACTGATATTGCAGAAGCTGTGAAAGACCGGGAACTCATTGTGGAGGCTGCAACTGAAAACGTTGATCTCAAACTCAAAATTTTTGCACAACTTGATGAGTACGCTCCGACAGGTTGCATTCTTGCAACGAACACCTCTTCTATTTCAATCACCAAAATAGCTTCAGCCACCAAAAGACCTGAATCAGTTATCGGGATGCACTTTATGAATCCGGTACCTATCATGAAATTAGTGGAAATAATCAGGGGATACTCAACATCCGACGCAGTGACAGATGCTGTAATTCAATTATCGAAAAATATCGAAAAAGTGCCCGTAGCCGTCAATGACTATCCGGGATTTGTTGCCAATAAGATTCTTATCCCGATGATCAACGAGGCAATATGGACGCTGTATAACGGCACTGCCGGTGTTGAAGAAATTGACACCATCATGAAACTGGGAATGGGCCATCCGATGGGGCCTTTAAGATTGGCTGACTTTATTGGCCTTGATACATGTTTGTCGATTCTTAAAGTGCTGCATGATGGCTTCGGTCAGCCCAAATATGCTCCTTGCCCCTTGCTTGTAAACATGGTACTCGCGGGCAAACTGGGCGACAAAAAAGGTGAAGGTTTCTATAATTATACCGATCCGAAAAATCCGGTAGTTTCAGATTCGTTCCGGAAATAATCGAAGTTTCAGATTTCAAATGAACTCTCTGAAATGAAAAGACCCAATGTAAAAATTGGGTCTTTGTACGTTGATATATTTTCTATTTACTTTCCTCGCTGCTGGCTGCCTCTTCCTTTTGACCCTCCTCATCAGCAGGCTCTGCAAAATCAAGCATGTCCTTCGCCTGCAGAATATTGTACCATTGAAGCAACTTTCGGATATCTGAATCATAGACTCTTTCTGCATCGTAATCAGGCAAAATTTTCAACATGCTATTCCTAAGCACTTTGCTTTCACTTTTATGGTCAGGAGCAGGACCGTTGGCAAAAACCTCCTTTGCCTTCAGCAATATCTCGCGAAGAGGCGCGTCCTCTTCCAAAGTAAACATACTGATATCATTCAAAGAACTCACCTTCTGTGTGGGGTGCACCGGCAATCTTTTGCCGTCAATCAGCGACTCTACAATAATTGTGGACTTGCCTCCTGCGATCAGTTTATATATACCTGGTTTACCAGAAACCGAGAGTATTTTTTCTAATTCAACTTTCATTCTGTCTTTTTAAGGCTGCAAAGATGACTTAAGGATTTCTTCTCTTCGCAGCATTTTTGATTTCGTTAATACATTTTATACAATCCTTTCCCTGCCGGCATCATTGGATTTCTTCAAAAGAAGGAATTTTCTCCGAAAATTTCCAGCTTCCGGTGTGGAAGTCCATCACACAGCAATAATGATCCATACCATTGGTGATCAGCAGATAAGGCACCTGATATTGTAAATTATATCGGGCAGCCTGATCAAATGTCTTGACTCCGATTTGAATCCCCGGTGCTTTACATTCTGCCAGTATCAGAGGGTTCGAGTTTCTGCCAAAAACAACCAGATCACTTCTCCGCGTCATGCCATTGTAGCGCAGCGATTTTTCCACTGCCATCAGAGAATCAGGGTATCCAAGATGATCTCGGAGATAATGAATCAAATGCTGTCTTACCCACTCTTCGGGAGTGAGCACGATCCATTTTTTACGCACCTCATCATATATTCTCACCACCTCTCCGGTTCGCTTGATTCTAACAGATATGTCTGGAAAATTCAGCTGATTCACTCAGTATTATAATAATTTTGGCGGATGTCAGGTGAAAGAACCTGATTTTGCAAAAGTGAGAAATATGAGCGTCCGACGCACCAGAATCAATTTAACCGTGATATTCTTCCTGAAGAAATCAATTCTGTGAAAAATACAATTGGGCTGACTACGGCTCACAGGACTGTCCTGGAAGTATCGGAAACTGATTAGAACTAATATTTACACATCATTATGGAAACAAAAGAAGAGATTGTTAAGAACTGGTTACCACGATACACCGGAGCCAGGCTCGAAGATTTCGGCCAGTATATATTGCTTACCAATTTTGACGGTTATCTGCAAAAGTTCGCCGACTGGCATAAGGTTGAAATTATAGGAAAAGGCAAGGCCATGCCCATTGCAACCTATGATGGCATAACCATGATCAATTTTAGCATGGGAAGCGCTAACGCGGCAACTATCATGGACCTTCTCGGTGCGATCATGCCAAAAGCAGTGCTGTTTCTGGGGAAATGCGGAGGCCTCAAGAAAAAAAATCAACTCGGCGATTTTATTCTGCCACTTGCAGGCATCAGAGGCGAGGGAACGAGCAATGATTATTTCCCACCTGAGGTGCCGGCTCTACCAGCTTTCACCTTACAACGTGCAGTTTCTTCCACGATCCGCGACCACAACATGGATTATTGGACAGGAACAGTCTATACCACCAACAGACGTGTCTGGGAGCATGATGAACAGTTTAAGGAATACCTCAGAAAAATCAGAGTCATGGCAATTGATATGGAAACAGCCACGTTATTTTCTGTAGGTTTTGCCAACAAAATTCCTATCGGTGCACTTCTGCTTGTAAGTGATCAACCCATGATTCCGCAGGGTGTAAAAACCAGTGAAAGCGATCAGAAAATCACCAGCAACTTTGTTGACCAGCACATTCAGATTGGAATAGATGCATTAAAAGAAATCCGCGACGAAGGTCGTTCGGTAAGGCATCTTAACTGGGACTAATTTTGTACTATGGATTATTTGCGCATCCTTCGTGATATTGAATTAAAGAATCTAAAGCCTGTCTATTTCCTGATGGGTGAAGAGTCGTACTTTATAGATGAAATAACCAATGCACTCGAAGACAAAGTGCTCGATGAGGCATCAAAAGCTTTCAGTCAGACGATTGTTTATGGAAGAGATGTGGCACTGGATCAGGTAGTCAACAATGCAAAGGGGTTTCCAATGATGGGCGAAAGGCAGGTACTCATTGTCAAGGAAGCTCAGGACATGAAAGAATGGAAGAGCCGAAAAAAAGATGCTGAAGAAACCGAGTTTAAATCGATCATAGCGTACCTGCAAAATCCAACGCCTTCAACTATACTTGTCATCAACTACAAGGGAAAATTCGACAAGAGAAAAAAATTATATAAACTCTTCGAAAAGCAAGGAGTCGTATTTGAATCTGAAAGAATTAAAGAA
>JBEIHH010000021.1:0-32560 GCA_040381475.1 Crocinitomicaceae bacterium
CGAAAGCTCATCGAAAAATTGCAGTGATTGAAAATAGAGTTTCAATAGGGAATCGAAGCGTTCAAGTCCCAACACAATTACTTCTTCGACTCTGCATATCTTTTGAAATTGTCAAGTATTGCCTGCCAACCCGCTCTTTGCAGTTCGATCGGATTCATGTCTTCTGCTTCAAATTCTTCTACCATTCTAACGTTTTCACCATCTCTCAAGAAGCCAATCGACACGAAGCGACCATCAGAAATTTCATATGCAATCAACTCATTTACTTTTATTTGACGATAAGTCCCTGTAAAATCAAATCCCATGCTTCCATCCCTTGACTCCATTCTCCAATTCATTTCTCCTCCTTCCCGCAATTCGTTTACCGCAGCAGGACAGCACCATTCTTCAGTAGCGAAGTTCCAATTGACAATGTGCTCAGGAGAAGTCCACAGTTTCCATACATGATCTATCGGTGCTTTAAGGACAGCTTCGATTGTAATTTTTTCTTTGATTTCCATATTAATCATTTCATAGAATGTTCAACAGTGTATCCACTCATTTTAATTGTCCGATGTTCAGACATAAATTCGAAATTCAGGCAACGCTGTCGATGTATCCTACTAATTCTTTAGTTCGTCTATTCGGCCATGTTCAGCTCATATAACTTCTCCGTCATCATGCCTTAATATTTGTGCGAAGTTTTCTTTGTGCTCTTTGCGGTTAAAAAAACACCTTCAAGAATGGTGAATCGGAATCATAACGGGAAGGAACAAATGGTCAGCCAAAAGTTCACTTACACTTCACTCTTACTTCTCAAAGAAAGTTTATACCGGTGACGTATTGCCATAACCGTACCGATCACCATCACCAGACAACCAATCCACAATACATTGATCTGAGGGAAGACCTCTGCTGTCATGATCAGCAAGTCTCGCTCGGCAGAACTATGTTTTTGCACGGTAAGTTCAATTCCTTCGGGTTTTTCCGCCAAGGCGAAAAGCATTTTGAAGCTTTTAGACTCTACCGGATAAGTGAATGGCACAGAATCCTTGAGCCAGATAATCGGTATCATGATGTTCTCAGTATCGTGCCCATCGGTAAGCGTTCCGAACACCCGCTTGCCCTGAATTCCTTCAGGTAAATTTTCTGGTATGGAATCAATTGGCACAATGCTGTCGAGGCGCATTGACACCAATTCGGTGAGTCTTATCTCAACATTCATATCAACAATGGCCGACTTCGGCTCGAGATATCCTTCTTCATCCGTTTTCTTTTCATCTACATCGGTATGCTTGATGAAGGTGTAGATGTCTTTGGTTGCAAAATGCGCAATGCTCGGTTCACGGCTATTTCCCTTAGGCGACATCAGCACGCTCGGCTCAAGAACGAACAAACGGTCGCCCGGAATACCAGGCATCCATTCCTGCAAATGCTCTGTATCATGCGCATCGACTTCCGCAGGGGTTACTTGGGTCCACAAGCTGTCTTCAGTGGCATCTTTCAAAAAACTCTCCGAGGCTTCATGCTTCTCCAATGCACGGAACGCCTGCCCGAATACCTGCACATAATCGCCTGCATCATAAACCTTAGCACGTTTGTCGAAATATTCTACAGTACAAAATACCCGCTCACCACGCTTCGATTTTTCCTTGTAATGGATGAAATAATCGCCCATGGGCAATGTGTCGCCCATGAAGATCATGAGGTCTTCATTGTTCTTGAAGTCCTCACTGAATTCAGAAATATTTCCACGCACATTTCTTGAAATGAAATAGCTCTGCCATGTGCTGAACACTGCTCCCAATATGAGCATGGCAAAACCCATGTGAGCGACACTGGCGCCCATAATATCGAATTTGCCTTTCAGCACGCGTATAGCATAGTCCAGATTGGCGAACATGGCGAACAGACAAGCCCACGCAAGTAAGAGCAGGGAAACATTGTCTACATCATCCTTATATATGATTCCGATCAAAGCTACCAAAGCTAATGATGCCAAAAGGCTCACAGCTATCTTCTTCATGAATGACTTGAACTCGGTATTCTTATATTTCAGGAATTGCCCGAAAGCCACAATCAGAAAAAGCAGGAATGCCAGAGGCACCTGAATGCGGTGATAAACTTCAAAACGTTCTTTATCGCCCGGAGCGGAGAAATTGTGATCTGACAGTCTCTTGAAGACATTCCAGCCCGTGGATTCGTGCAATGAGCCGAACAAACCTTCAAAAGGCGTAAGGAAAATATTACCTACGTTGACAGATGTCACCACAGTGATATGGAGCGCAGAAATGATCAATACCAGTGCTCCGATAAACATCCAGAACTCGCGGCTCCAAAGCGCTTCTTCTTCTGATGTGGGTGTCTTGAATTTTTTGCGATAGCCGATGACCAGCATCAACAATGACGCTATGAGAAATATGAGTGCCAACGCCGGTATCATGGTATCCTCACCGGGTAAAAGTTTTTCAAGTTCTTCAGGTGAAAGATCCGTTTTGTAAGTGATGAGATCTCCAAGTGCAGCAAGAAGAAGTACAGCGCAAAGACCGAGGTAACCGGTTTGCCATTTTTTGTCGGGCACCATCAGATAGGTAGAAAGCGCGGTGAAGAAAAGCAAATACACCAGCAGCTGCGCAAGAATTCCGCTGTCCACAAATGAGTGCACGCTGCTATCGCCAAGCACACCGCTTCGTGTTAGGAAGGTCGAATACAATACCAGAATAAATGAGCTGATGGAAAGTAGCAAAGCGGCAAAAACAGAAGTTCCCTTTTTCTGATTGATGACCAGCAAATGCGCAGCAGCAACAAGCACCAGCCAGGGCACCAGTGAAGCATTTTCCACCGGATCCCATGCCCAGAATCCACCGAATCCAAGTGCTTCATAGGCCCATGCCCCTCCCATGAGGATACCTGTACCCAAAATCATCACACCGAAAAACGCCCACGGAATAGCAGGCTTCATCCATCCGGTGAAGTCTTTCTTCCACAAACCGGCTATGGCATATGCAAAGGGCACGATGGTAGCTGCGAACCCAAGGAATAGCGTTGGCGGGTGAATGGTCATCCAATAATTCTGTAGTAGCGGATTCAAGCCTTTTCCGTCCTGAAAAGGTTTGAGCGACAGATAATCAGGACGCATAGTCCATGGCAGCCCGATATTGGAAACATGTTCTCGCAGTAACAAAAAAGGATTGCTTCCGAACTGGAAGTCACCGAAGTAGGTACCTATGAGCATCGACGCGAGGAAGAATTGAACCATGGCAATAACAGCCATCACTGTTGGTTCCCATGTTTTCGCGAAACGAATCAGAAAAAAACCGAGTACAACATGCCAGAATGTCCAAAGCAGGAAGCTGCCCTCCTGCCCTTCCCACATGCAGCTAAACACATACTTCATTGGCATGGCACTGTTGAGGTGATCCCATGCGTACTTGTATTCATAGAGGTGATTGAAGAGTATGTATAGCAACGTGCCTATGATGCCGAAAACTGCAAAACCATGTATAAAAAATCCGACGCGCGCTTTCTTCAACCAGGGATTTTTGTTCAGATCATACTTCGATGCAAAAAAATATGCGGCTGCCGCAAAAAATGCGCTGATAAAACTGAGTACAACTAAAAAATTGCCCACGATACCGGGCATAACGTGTTCGTTGAGATATTGTATTTCGTTCATACTTGGTTAATCAATCAGCAAATGCGGTTATTGTTCCGATGCCAGACTATGCTTTTGTTCGTTGTATTTACTTGGACACTTCATCAACAGATGAGAAGCCTGAAAAGTTCCGTCTGCACCAAACTTACCTTCGATGGTCACGTTTTCGCTTTGTTCAAGGCCCATGGGTTTGCCCTGTTTGTCTGTCAGATTCACTTCAACTGACTCGCCGTTGGCATCGATCACAAAAAACTTCGTGAGGTTGGCATCGGTCATGGCATCATAACGGATGCTTTTGGTCTTGTCGAATGTCCCGACGATTTTCACCTGTTTTCCAACTTCTTCGCGCGCATCGGCAAATGTGACACTGTCGCGTGCACTAGTATAGGTTGATACAATAATCGCTGCTACCGCCGCAATCAGGATGATCAATATGATATGACTCTTTTTCATCTTCTATTTTTTGTTACCTGCTTCAATTCTCTTCTCCAGTTTTGAAAGTTTTCTGCCTAAACCGAACAGAAAAATAAATATGCCTGTCAGCACTATCATAGCCACCGCTATCACCACCTTGATTTTTCCGCTTTGGTAAAAATATTCTTCCAGCCCATCCTGGGCGAATAACGGAGAACTGAGCAGCAGTGCCAGCATCAGCAACATGAAACTAAATCTGTTCTTCTTCATGCAGTTGGATTTTTTTTATCCTAAAATACAAATCATATATCCAATACCCCAACAGAATAAAACCCGCACAGGCAGGATAAAACACTGTTCTCAGTGAACTGTCGAGGTCATATTTGGAAAAGGCAGGGTTTCCGCTTTTACCCGGATGCAATCCTTCGGTGAACCTTGGCATCACCATGAGCAATACCACCATCAATACAAAAGCAAAAATGTTGAATATACCTGCCAGCCGGATACGCTTGTCGCCGTCTGGCGTAGAATCTCTCAATATGAAGTATCCTATGTAAACGATGAAAACAACCATGGAGCCATTCAGTTGCGGGTCGTTAGTCCACCATGCACCCCAGGTGAATCTTGCCCAGATCGAACCAGTAATCAATCCCAGAGTACAGAAGAGCAAACCAACCACAGCGGAAGAAGAAGCCTTGAGGTCGAACCGGACTTTCTGCTCATCCGCATCAATACTGAGCGATCTGAGGCTGAAATAGAACGACATGATCATCAGCGCAAACATGGTAAACCACATGGGCACGTGCCACATGAGATTGCGGATTGATTCCATGATAACCGGCTGAAATGGAAAACCAAATGAAGTAGCGTCTTCATTTGCAACTTTGTATTTGCATTCATCGGGTTGAAAGCCGGGAACAACTGTAAAGCCGGAATTGCCCACGGGCGCATCAATGATGATGGTACCATCTGCTTTCGTATTGGCGAAAAAGCCGAATCTCGTGGATGAAATAGTGTCTGGTAAGAAAAGACTGACCATCACCTTCGCATCGCTGATGACATCAACCACGTCGGCGCAAAAAATCGTCGTAGAATCGTTGCTTACAAAAACCTGTAGGTTGTCCTTTTCACTTAAAAAATGAGTTGAATAACCGACCAGAAAAAAGTCATTTCGGCCTGGGTGAAATTCGGTAGCACTAACGGAAAGTCCGCCAGGTGCCATCGGATGCCAAAAGGCAAATAAAGCACTGTAAAACAACAGAATTACGCAAACGATCTTAAGCCAAAGCTTCATGCTAAAAATGTATTTCCCTGAGGTTTGCTATAACAGCACCACAACAGCAGCACAAATTATTCCCGCCAAAGGTATGGGAAGAGTATGTATGCAAGTGCGAACGACAGTATGTTTAATACCAACAACACCACAAGATTCAGACTGTTCACTGAATATGACATTCCTTCGAGGGCAAACGTGGTATGGCGTACTATAGTTATGAGCAGAGGCATGACCACAGGAAATCCCAGAATGGCAACCAGCCCCAATCCGCCGCCCGATTTAAAAGCAAGTCCGGCTATAAAGGTGAGTGCGAGTCCGAGGCCTGTGGAGCCAAGAAAAAGTCCCAACATGAACTGAACAAAATCAGCACCAGCAAGCACATCAGTTCCGAAGAATAGCACAAAAAAGAACAAGCTGATAAGATTCAGACAGGCTACAAAGATCGCGTTGTAAATTGCCTTGGCCAGAATGATATTGCGCGGATGTGTCATGGTATAGAGCAACATCTGCGTTCCTTGATTTTCCTGACTGAAGGTTTTTTGCATGGCGTTGAAAGCCGTGAAAAGCCCTGTTATCCAGAGCAATGCTCCCCATGTTTTGGTGTCCTCAATCTTTTGGAAAGACAGATAACATACAAAAACCGTAGCCAACACATAGATAATCACCCCTGCCAGCGCGTGTTTCTGACGTATTTCCATCATCCACTCTTTTCTGAGAAGGGCAACTACCTGAGACATGGGGCGAATTTAATCCATCAAGGTAAAGAATGAATCGCCATTCACTTCATTAGCTCAGGTTAAAAACCGAAAAAGACGAAGTTTCATTTTTCAATGATATGGCCGTGGGAGGATCGCTCACCATGACAAGCGTTAGGTTTGGATAAATGATTGATATCTGAGGCACAGTTGAACACTGAACTTCACCATTCTCATTCCATTTGCCCCGGCAGGAATTAATTTCGCCGCATGCCTGCGAACAAATATGCGTTACTCCGTTACAGAATTATAGACCGTTGTCTGACCAACAAGGGCAAGACTTTTCCTACCCGCGAAGATCTTCGTCAGGCTTGTGAAGATGCGTTGTTTGGAAGTGGCGGTGAAGCCATATCGCTCAGCACCATCGACAAGGATATCTGGGCGATGAAGAATGAAGGAGAGCTTGGATACTATGCTCCCATCAAATTCAGCAAACAGAACGGAGGTTATTTTTACGAGACCGAAGGCTACTCCATTTCAGATCTTTCGCTGGGAGATGAAGATCTCGAAGCCATTCGTTTTGCTACCGCAACTCTCGATCAGTTCAGGCACGTGCCCATTCTGAGACAATATGAAAGCGCGATTGAAAAGATCATCAACAGGGTGAACATTTCACCCAATCCGGATGATGCCTCCTTAAGTAAGCACATCCAGTTCGAGGTTTCCACTGTGAGCCAGGGCAATGAGTTTCTCGGGCCGCTACTTGAATACATCAGGGCAAAAAAGAGCATACGTATAGCTTACAGAAAATTCAGTGACGATAAGCTCAAGGAATATGAATTGCATCCATATCTTCTCAAAGAATACCACAACCGCTGGTATTTGGTGGCGTTTGATGTGAACAGTGAAGCAATCAGAACCTACGGGTTGGAACGCATCGAAAAACTGGAGACTGGAGAAAAGAAATTTGTAGTAGACAAGAACTTCAACGCCGATCATTTCTTTAAGTACAGCATTGGCATCACTGAAATCTCGGACAAGCCGCAGGAAGTAGTTTTGTCTTTCGATCCTGTTCCGGGAAAATTTCTGCTTACCCAGCCCATTCATGCCTCACAGACAGTCATTGAGCAAGGGAAAAGCGAAATTCGGATAGGATTGAATGTGCTTATTACACAAGAGCTCATCAGTTTTATTCTGAGCTATGGCGATGGCGTTCGGGTGATCAAACCGGCGAAACTATCGCGCCAGATTGAGGAAATCGCTAAGCGCATTGCCGAAAAGTACCGCTGACAATTTGAAGGTCTACATCGGTTAAAGAGGGATTGCAAGAAGATTTCGCGGATTGAGCAGATAATTACATAAAGCTTTTAGGCACTCAAATGAGCAGCTCTAATCCCTAAAATTCTGCAAGTCCTCCCAATCATCTGCGATCATTAACTGGCACGAAAAAAAATTTCACTTTGTAAATACGTTACAACCTGGCTCCGATTCTTTGTACCATCAAATTTTAAAAACGATGGAAACAATGAAGTCACTGCCAGAAGTAAAGAAATACATTGACAGCTTTTCACGCCCAGAAGGATATAACAACTATGCATGGGAAGTAACCAAAAAACTGGCCATTGAAGTATGGGCCAGCTACCTCAATGGTCGGCCGTTTCAGCGCAGGATCAACTTTATGTGCAACGAATTTTATAAAATGATACAGCGCCCTGAGGATGGTGAGTTCATTATTCCGAAAGGCTCATTCCGCATGTTAAGTAACGGTTGATACGCGGGGCTTGTGTTCGCTCTTTTCCCTTTGGCCGTGTTTTCTGCACGGTCATCGGGGAAAGAGACACAAACTGCCGGAAACCAAACTACAATTTCAGAACTAAATGCCCCTTTTATAAAAAGTCCATGTCCTCAAAACCCACCTGGTCAAGAGTCGAATAACTCACTTATCCCACTTCTGACCTGGGGTTTTGAACATGGCACGACGTCAGAATTGATCTCATCCCATTGCTATGCTCAATGGCTTGACTCCGCTTTGCTCAAGGTAATGTTGATAAGTTAAATACCCTCCATTCATTCCCGCTTCAGAAAACTCCTACATTGCAGAAGCTTTAATCGGCAAAAAGTTTGGATTCATCAAAGATTTTGTTATCTTTGTAGAATAAAACCTGACTTTAAGCCTGATGGAGCTTACCAATACCAATAAATCTTCATTACCGCCACCCACGGGGATGACTACCATCACAGGAAAAAAACTGGAATCGCTTAAAGCCATGTACCATGAGCTTGTAGGGGATGTTGTCAATTTAGGTCAAGATCAGACTCTTATGTTTAGTCACTTCGGTGACTTCGATCCATCCAAAAGCGACAGTATCCTCAAATTGGTAGAGGCCAGTATTCTCGATTCAGGTGACAAACGGGTGGTGATGAAAAGAGTCTGCAGCATGCTCATAGAGCTATTACAGAATATCTCTATCCACGGGGCACGTGATCGCAGCGGTCATATGCACTCCTTTTTACTGGTCGTTAGAACTGCTGATTCCTACAAGCTTTTTTCTGCTAACCTTGTGCTCGCTGAAGACATTGACTCACTGAAAAAGCGCATGCAAGAGCTTTCAGGAATGGACGAAACCGCTTTGCGAAAACTCTATATCGAAGTACTTTGCAACGATGAGTTCAGTCACAAAGGAGGCGCTGGTCTGGGGCTTATTACCATTGCCAAGCGCGCAACCAATGGCATCAAACACAACCTCAGCAGCATCGATGAGCACTTCGGATACTTCAGACTCGAAGTTGACGTGCCAATAAATTGATGCACATTTCCTGTTAGACCATATTTCTTCCGCCCTTCACTCCTCGGGTGAATTAATCCAAATTCGTTGTCAGAAATAATTCACTGTTTGAACAACTTGACTTCTTTTGTAAAAAAAAGAACGTGAAACAGCTATCCTATTATTTTCTGGTTTTTGTGTGCCTGATTTCCTGTGGTCCTGATTCAGGCAATACCAAGGCCAACAATATTTTTTCTTCCAGAGAACAGTTGAATATTGCTCAACTGGCAGACGAAAGACAAGCTTCCGGATTGCTCGTTTATTTGGGCAACCCAGATGACTCCCTGCGTTTGTCGGCAATCACTGCCCTTGCCGCTGTAAGTGATAAAAGCGTAGCAAATAACTTGCTGGCTCATCTGGACACTGAGTTATCACCCGGGATAAGGGCAGCATGTTATTATACATTGGGTTTTCTCATATACCCTGATATCTATGAAGAGCTCACTATAAGATCATCTGCGGAGTCTGACCCGGTAGCCGTTCCCGATGCCCTGGAATGTCTGGGAAAAATTGGTTCGGCCATGGTTGGTAAGCCGGAATTTGAATTTGCATTGCAAAACATACTTGAATTACTCAGCAACCAACAACTTCAAAGCGAAGAAGCAAGACTTGGATGGGCCAGAGCTGCTTTCCATCTGCATCTGGCTGGACTTACCAACGAAATCCTGATGGACCGCATGCCATGGGTAATGCAGAAAACGGGACCCCAAAGCCGCCTTATTTCGGCACATGCCATGGCCAGATTCAAGGGTGAATGGTTTACCCGTGAGAAAAACAAGAAATACGTCATGCAATGGTGTCAGACCGAACGCAACAGCGAGGTTCGGGTGGTTCAAATGGCGATGCTGGCTAAAATTGACGATCAGCCGTCTGCAGAAATGCTTCTTGGATACATTTCAAGCGGTTCCCAGGATCAACCTGTCAAAGTAGCAGCATTGCGCGCTGCTGCAAAAACCAAGTTGATCAATGCAGAAGATTTGCTCGTTGCCATTTCAGATCCCGATGACTATGTCGCAAAAGAGGCAATAGAGACATTGAAACAAAAAAACACAGCAGACCTAATTACTCAAATCAATGACCTCACCAAACAACGGTCGGCGGAAATAAGAGCTACTGCGCTCGGCATGAGCAATGTTGACGGCAGTAATTCAGCAGAAATCAATAGTCTTTATGATCAAAGCGCAAATGAATACGACCGCGTGCACTATGCACATGCCATGTCGAGCGACGCCATGTTTGCTCAGGAATGTATCAACCGCATTGCCTCCGAAAAAAGTTTTGCCGTCAAGTACGCGTTAACTAAATCTTTGATAGGAATACATCAAACCAAAAAGTGGCCGTCTACCATCGATTATGTAAACACTCTTGGTCAGCTCATACAACAGGGCGACATTGGTGTAGTTGCGCTTGCTGCGGCAGAATTGCGTGAGCTGAAACTGAATGAATCCGAAAAATCAAACATGCTTGCTATTCTACAAAACGCCATGGAGAAACTCGCATTACCCCGCGAAGTTGAAACCTTCAACGAGCTGGTTAAAACGCTCAATCTTTTTGGAAATGCGGGAATTACGGAAGCCAAACCATCATTTAACCATCCGATAGACTGGCAACTCATTGGAACAATTTCGCAAAATCAGCGCGCAACAGTCCGCACCAGCAAAGGAAACATTGTATTCGAGCTAAAAGTCAATGAATCACCGGGCAGTGTGGCCAGCTTTGTAAAGCTCGCGAAGGACGGATTCTACAATGGCAAATACTTCCACCGTGTAATACCGAATTTTGTTATCCAGGGTGGTTGCCCCAGAGGAGATGGCATGGGTGGAACTGATTACACGCTGCGAACAGAGCTTGCATTGCGCGATTATGCCCCGGGAGCAGTTGGCCTCGCTTCATCCGGCAATGACACTGAAAGTTGTCAGTGGTTTATTACCCACATAGCCACACCGCATCTAGAAGGACGCTATACCATATTCGCATACGTGGTTGAAGGAATGGATGTAGTGAAAAAAATAACTGTCGGAGACCAGATACTTGGAATCGACATTTGATAATGAGCTAAAGTAATTATTATATTCGGGTGGCTCAGCTGCCCGTCCTTTTGGCTACTACGAAGAAGCTTCCTCCAACCGGAATATGGCCTCCGGCCTTTACTTTAAGCAATTCATAATTCCAGATTTTTTTGATTACTTCTCCTATCATGCCCCGTTTCATCTGGTGCTCATTTTTATTATGTTCCAATCGGGTGCTCTCCTTTTTCCTGAAACCTAACCTACTTGGAATTGAGCGAAAAAGCAAAACGGGCAAAGGCAGTATCGAAAAAATATAGGTAGAGTAATGGATGTTGAATCCGGCACCCTTCAGAACTTCCTGCATGGAACGTCTGGTATACCTGCGGTAATGGCCCGCGACATCGTCTTCGTCTGACCAAAGCGCCTGAAAGGCCGGAACTGTGATGAAAAGTAATCCGTCCGGTTTAAGGTAATTGTAAGCACTTTTCAGAAAAGATACATCATCTTCGATATGCTCCACCACATCGAACATGCCAATAGAATCCATGCTTTCCTTTTTAAAACCGGCATCCTCCAGAGTTGAGCAGACCACATTTTGAATATTTCTTTTTTTAGCATTCAGAGCACCTCGATTTCCCGGTTCAATCAGCACTACCTGCTCTCCTGCTTCCTGAAGTCCTTTCGCAACAAATCCGTTACCCCCTCCTACATCAAAAAAAAGTTTACCGTGGTTGAATTTTTTTACCGCCGCAGCGATCACATCATTTCTATGTCTGAACCAGAAAGAATTATCCTCAATCTGCATAAAATTTTCATTCCCATCTTCAGGATAGGAAATTGCCGACGTTTGTGACGAGTAATAAATACCGTCGTCTTTCAGTTGCAGATTGGTTGCTAAAGCAGCAATATCGATCATAGATAGGGCGAAAATAATGCTATCAAGCATTTAAGTGCATCACACCACAACCTTACACCGGAATCCACGGGCGGCATAATATGATTGTGCGCCATTGTGGTAAACAAAGACAGTGTCATATCTCCGATCACAAAAAAGTGCTCCATCCCATTTTCTAATTTTATCCGGAGTCTGCACCCAACTCGATGTTTTAAGATCGTATTCACCATGCAATTGCAACTCGCGGTAGTCTTGTTCAGAGAGAATTTCTGCACCCATCTCATTGGCCATTTCAAGAGCGCTGCCCGCTGGTTTATTCTCTTTTCTGTCAATCCATGCCTGTTTGTCGAAGCAAAGACTCCTCCTGCCTGCAGGTGATTCCGCCGAACAGTCAAAGAAAATGAAAGCCCCGTCTTTTTTATCGAAGCCAACCACATCAGGTTCACCGCCGGTTCTTTCCATTTCGTTCAACGTCCACATCAAACCGGGATTCAGCAACAGCCTTTTTTCCACCAGGTTCCAATCAATTTTCGGATGTCTTCTTGTGTTCTTCTCAAAGCGTGTTTTCAGAGTGCCCGTGAGCACCTCTGTCTGGATTTTTGAAAGTTGCTTTTTAGACTTTGCCATCAGGAACTATACATTAGGAGAAACAAGCGATTGCCATTCAACAATAGATTTGCGAAACAAAATTATGCATTTACCCGGTCGCCAATCAGAACTGAAAAACCGCTTACATCAGATTGGTTTCTTCATGCACACTTTGCGATCCGGCGCAGATTTACAGATTTGATCGATAGTATGGCTCAGCAAAGTAGAATAAGAAGGCTCATCCTCGATGATCTCACGAGAACAATTGAAATCCTGCATCAGGATCCTCTCAGGTATTCAGATGGCAATTATCCGGAAGCAGGCTGGATCAGCCATTTTCTGACAGATGACCGATGTGTTTCACTGGGGCTTTTTCACAACGATGACATGGTTGCAGTCCTTATTACAGAAAAACTATCACTGAATGGTTGTCTGATGTGGTTTATTGCTGTTGATCAGCAAAAGCAGGGTTCCGGTTTTGGCACTGAATTGCTGAGGTATTTTGAAAAACATGCCGGTGACTATGGCATAGAATGGGTATTTCTGAATGCCACCAAAAACTCACTCGATTTTTATCGAAAAAACGAATACATCACGGGCAATAGTGCCGCCGTCTATGAGCATTACAAGGATCTTAAGTGATTAGCGGAAAAGAGACTAAAAACCGAATTAGTCCAGCCGAATAAACACTGGAGATCCGTTATGAAAAAAGACGATCTTAGCCATGTGTCATTCAAAGCAAAATCATTCTGTATCTTGAAAATTGGCTGTATCAGTCTTCTGTCTATTGTGCTGTGCCAATGCAATGAAAATTCAAGCAAAGCAACCGTGCTGAATTCAATGAGCGACTATTCAGAAATTATCTGTCCAAAATGCGGGTTCAAAAAGAATGAGAAACTTCCTTCTCATGTTTGTCAGATCAAGCACGCTTGTGATAGTTGTTGCTTTGTCATGCATCCGAAAGATGGAGATTGCTGTGTGTTTTGTAGTTATGGAAGCCATAAGTGTCAATCAATGCAGGAATAAGAATTGAAAAAAGGCCCAGACAAAGACTACTGTCTTTGCCCAAAATACTTCATGTATTTCAATCCGTCTGACACGTAGTATGGATCGTGTGTTCTTGATCTGCCACTGAGCGGAAAACGTTTACCTGTGTTGTGATAATGAAAAGCATCTTTCCATTTTTTCTTAGATAGGAAATGCCCGTATTCACCTTTGATCCACTTCGCCGCATAATAGGCTGCGTCCTCCTCATCCCTGATGTCTGTAACATTCAGTCCCATGGGAATAACCTTATATCCCATCAGTTGAAAAGGTCCCCAGGATGTTGCCAGATTCTTCAGTCCGTCATCATCCAGTCCTGCGAGATTTTCCTTTCGGATATTCTCGTATTTTTTTCTTTTACCATCGCGGACCTCTTTGAGCTGGGTAAAAACGTGCTTCTCAAATCGTTGGCCTGCTGGTTTGTTGCCACTGCATTCCAGCACCGCCAATGCCATGAGATAATCGTAGGGTAAATCGAGTTCTTTTGAAATCGTGAGCATTTCATCCCTGTAATTGGCCTCACACCATTGCAAATCGGTAACTCCCGCCGGCCTTGGATCTTCCGGCAGCTCTATGCCCAAACGATTCCTGACCCACTCAGCCACATCGTATCGAAAGTGGTACAATAACCAACCTAGCAGCACCACTGTAATCCACAGTTGCCAGCGCTTTTTGATATAATTGACTACTTTCATGATTGGGTGGTGAACGTCAACACAAAGTGATGAGTGCCATGATAACAACGTTCCTTCATCGAAAAAAATTATGAAACTGGCCATGTTCACATTTGAAAAATTGCATACTACCTCTACTTGTTTTATTTTCGCCGCAAATTGAACATTGAGCTATGGGAAACTCACACGACGAACATCACGGCCACGGGCACGCTGAAGCGGAACAGAACGAAATCGGCGGACCGGTCACTTTCGCGCTTATTTGTTTGGGATTGGCCATCGTGATTATCTACTTCTGGGCGAAGTAAGCATCTGCTTTTTCGAATAGTCCCGAATATTGGAATCATCCGTTGTAAAAACGGTTGCATCCAATAGCTTACTTTCCATTTTTGATTTCCAACCTGCAATGGCAAATGCTGTCCTTATACCACCCTGTCCTTTTGCCTCAGTCCATTGGTTTCGTTTAGCAGGCACTGATCCGACGCTCGATATTCACAGCCCTTATGTAAAACAGTCATACCGCAACCGCTTCGAAATCATCGGTGTCAATGGTAAAGTAGCATTGACATTTCCCGTACATGGTCAAAAAGGAATGAAGATTCCAATGAAAGAGATTAAACTTGTTGAGGGAAACTGGCCTCGACAACATCTGGGTGCCATCAGATCGGGTTATGGTCGTGCCGCATTTTTCGAATATTATATTGATGATATAGAAATCATTTATCGTAAAAAATATACTTACCTTCTAGACCTTACGCTGGACACCCTGATTTGGTATCAGAAAGCAGGCGTTCTGATCAACTATAATTTGAGCGAATCAGCGGCAAGGTTCGAAACAGATGAAATCAGTCTTCAGCTTGAACCATCATTCATAGCGCCTCTTTCTCCGCCTTATCCGCAAGTATTTACCGACCGTCATGGTTTTACCGACGGACTTTCAGTTGTAGATGTGATCATGCATCAGGGACCACAAAGCAGAAACTACCTGCTTTCACTGTAATTAAAAAGAGTTCTTCCTTCGTTATTTTTACCTCATCATTCCTTCATTGATGAAAAAAACGCTATCATTTCTTGCCTTCTTTTCGTGCCTTTCGCTTCTTGCTCAGGATAACACAGAAGAGTTAAAGGTTATTACAACTGAACCTTTTAACAGGAATCCTGCATTGTACGAAAAAATTGAATGGGGTCTTGTTCTTCCGCCTCAGGTTGACAAGGCGATCAAGAACTGGGTGAGCAATAGTTATTCGCGCACGAGGTTTAATCCGGCGCGCAATCCTTTCGATCCTGCAGACATCGATGTGAATGGAACGATTGAATACATGAAAAACGGCACCATGGTCATTCAACGTGTATTTGGATTTTATTACCGTGATTTTCAGCGTATCACTTCCAGGAACAATCCGGATAGCATTCCTGACATGGAAAATCCTGATAACTGGCATTGGAAAGAAGTCAATTCAGACATTCCATTTCGCATTCGCTGGGCACCTGATGCTGTGGGTACGTATATCCTGAGGGTGAACGTTCAGGTGCGCGGCATAGGCAATTTTCAGAGCGAAGCCATAAAGTTTCAGTGCGACGGAGGAAGTTTAACTGACAGTTTTATCAGCGTCAGCAGCAACAAGCACTACTTCAAAACGGACGACAATCGTGTGTATTTGCCTGTAGGGCTGAATATTACAGAAGGTAGCTTTGGATGCAATTGTCAGGAAGGTGCTCACGAAGACTCCAATTGCGAAAATTGTTATGAGTGGGGTACTGAAGACCCATGTTGCGGAGTGAAACTTGAAAAAAGACGCAGATCAGGCATTCCGGGCACACGGCTATTGGACTATTCAATTGCAACTGCGGGATATGTGAAGCTTGAACGTGTGCTTGAAGAAATAAAAAAAGCAGGTGGAACAGCTTTCAGAACATTTTTGGATCCGATTGCATTTGAAGTTGAATTTGAGCGTATGAACGATTATTACGAAAGACAATACCAGGCCTGGGAACTGGATCAAATGCTCAACCGCTGCGATGAACTTGACTTGCGGGTTGAACTGAATTTGCAATATCACTACTCTATCGCATATCATAGCTATGGTATGGACCGTTTTGACTGGGATGACACATTCAACTGTATCGGATGCGGAAAAGACTACGAAAAAACAGGAACCAAAGGTTGGTGTTACAAAGCAGAATGTCCGGATGTCAAAGATCCGGTTGACTTCCTGACCAATGAATGTTCACGCAATAACTATAAAAAGAAACTGCGCTACATCATCTCAAGATGGGGATACAGCCGAAATATTTTCGTGATGGAATTGATGAGTGAAATGAACAACATTGGTCATGGCAGCACTTCTGAAGTCAATATTGATACTGATGGCGACGGTGATAAAGATGACTTCAGGGTGATTTCAATTCCAAGTCTTTATTACGCAGATGCCAAGCGCACCAGACCTGCAGTTGCATCATGGCATAAAGAGATGGCTCGATATATCAAGGAAGATCTGGGACATAAACGTCATCTGATAGCCGCAGACTACACCGGTACAGCGCCAATGACACCCGATCTGAACAATGATGGTGATTGCAATGATGTTGAAATAGGAGAAAACTGCAATCCATGCCAGTCGGCTTACTTCGATGATTCGTGGGTTTCTTCTGAAATCGATGTGATGGCATTTTCCAATTACACCGGCTCACTGAACCGATGGGAAAAAATGTCGGTTCAGGAATATTCCAAAAACAATCAGTCGGAGGGTCTCATGTGCGGATGGAATGATCCCTCAACCACGGAAGATGACAGCAAATGGAATAGCCCTTTGGGCAGTTACGAGTCATTGTGGAAGCCGGTTATCCATGCAGAAAATGGACTTACACCTTGCATGTCCGACGATTATACAGGATTTATCAAAGACATGCTGGCCGACGTATTTGGAGGTCATGCTACCAGTGGTATGAGCTGGGATGAATGGAGCAGAACTGACAATTGGCACTTTATGGGTAAAGTGAATGATTTCCTCCAACACCAGGTATTGGACTCTGTGAATATTGGCGTGGGTTCCTGGGTTCCCAATCACTCTTATAGTGAGCGCGGTGGAGAGCTGAAGCGCACCAAATTTGCAGAATCCATTTATTTGCTTTCACCGGATAAAAAACGATACGTTGGTTGCATCATGAACAGATCATGGAATTACTACTCCATTGGCAAAAACAGTTGCATCACAGAGGATCGTCGAAATGAATTCAGAGGAGCTGATGAACCACTGTCCAAGTTGACACGCCTCGATAGCAGCACCGATCAGCTCTTTCTTAAAGGATCACGACAGGGCAGGTATATCATCCGGTATTATGATCCCATGACCGGAAAGCTTGTATCTGAAGTCCGACAAAAAGGAAAACGCGGAAGAATTGAATTGGATGAATATCCGCCAATGTACGGCGGTTCAGATGGCGCACAGCCTTTCTATTATTTTACTGTACATCCGTATGAAAGCACGTTTTCTTATCAATAAAGCCATAAATACTTAAAACCAAACCCAAACAGTCAATTCCGGGCTTTGTTGACCGTTGATTATTCATAAATAATGTCCGATTATTGGTGTTGATACCAACAGATAGTTGCGAACTTTGACCACACCAAGGAAAAGCCTATGAACCGGAAGAAATCCGACATTCTGAATGCATTGTTGTCTATTGCCATCATACTGGTGGCGGCATTTCTGCTTTCATTCTTTTTCTTCAAGCTTGACCTTACAGCCGAAAAAAGACATTCTCTCACACCGGCTACACGCGAAATGCTCAAAGGCATGAACGACCATCTCTATATCCGTTGTTATCTGCATGGAGAATTTCCTGCATCGTTCAAACGACTCGAGCAGAGCATAAAAGAAAGACTTGACGAATTCAGTGATTACAGCAACGGTAAAATTGAGTATGAGTTCATCGACCCTTATGAAAGTGGCGAAGACAAAATCATCAATGAGACATTTAAAGCGCTTGATGAAAAAGGATTGAAATTTTCAAACATCTCATTTACAGAAAATGGTGCTCAGAGTTCCAAATTGATTTGGCCTGCCGCAATTGTAGAATATCAGGGTAGAGAATATCCAATACAGTTTCTCAAAACGCAGGCGCCTCTGGCTAATGATGAGATGGTGAACAGCTCTGTGAACAACCTGGAGTATGAGTTATCAAACAGTCTTAGGAAAATAACCAGAGATGACAAACCAGCCATTGGCGTATTGACCGGACACAGGGAAATTGAAGGAATCCATCTCGCCGATTTCATCTTCGGACTTCGCGAGAATTATGCTGTTGAAGCAGTGCGCATTGATTCGCAGATCAATGCTTTCAGCGATAAAGTTGAAGGAATGAAGTACCGGGAGAACCGATATGATGCACTGATTATTGCCGGGCCGGACTCTGCAATCAGTGATAAAGATCGCTTCGTCATTGATCAGTTTGTCATGAATGGCGGAAAAGTGCTTTGGATGCTCGACGCATTGCATATGAACATGGACAGCCTTCGCAATTCGCAGTTTACTATGGCTGTGAGCAATGAAAACGGATGTTATGAAATGCTTTTCGAATATGGAGTTAGACTGAATCGTTCGCTTGTGATAGATTTTCAGGGAGCACCTATCATTCTCGACAATGGTCCGATGGGCAATCAAAGGAGTTACGTCGACAGGACGAATTATTACGCTCCGCTGATACTTTCTTCGAACAGCCTACATCCGATCACAGCCAATCTGGATCCACTGAAAATGGAATTCGCAGGCAGCCTTGATAGCGTAAATGCCAATCCAGAGGTCATCAAGATTCCACTACTCAGAAGTTCACCTCTCTCCAAAGAATTGCTGGCACCTGTGCGTGTGGATCTCCAGCTGCTGGCATTCAATCAGGACTATTTTAAGAGTGGCACCAATCCAAACCGTGTGATGGCCATGATACTCGAAGGTAGATTTCCCAGCGCATTCAAAGATGTAACTCCGGGAAAAGTTAAAGAAGACCCCAACATTGCATTTCGTGACAAAAGTGAGCATACAAAAATGATCGTTATAGCAGATGGTGATATGGCTTACAACGATGTAGACTTTCGTGGCGGCAAACCTCTGCCACTCGCGCTCGGCTATGATCCTCAGTTCCGAAGGGTATTGTACGACAACAAAGAATTCCTGCTCAATTGCATGAATTATCTGCTGGATGATCAGTCGCTGATCAGCGTAAGATCAAGAACCATTGAGTTAAGGAAAATGAACGCAGCAGTTATCAATGAAAATCAATCGCAGATTCAATTGCTGAACACAGCTTTGCCGGCGGCTATCATTTTCGTCATAGGTTTTATTCAATATTTTTTAAGAAGAAAGAAATGGCAGCAAAGCCTTATTTCAAAATGATGAAAAGGAATATCATATTGCTGGCTATTCTATTGTTACTGGGTATTGTAGCTGTTGTCGTATATCGAAACAACGATAAAGGCTCATTGGCCGATAAGCCACTTTCAGATTTTGCCATTGCCGATACGGCTTCAGTCAATAAAATTGTCATCACGGATCACCTCGGCAACAAAGCCACTTTAGAAAGAATTCAGGGAAACAAACTTTGGCGGCTCAACAATAAATACTTCGCCAGGGAAGATGCCGTAGACCTATTGCTTAAGACATTCAATCGCATACGTATCAGAGGCAATGTGAGTGACTCGATGCGTGATAACATGATGAAACTTCTGGCAACATCCAGTAAACGTGTTGAAATATTCATGGGTTCGGAAGCACCGGCGAAAATATATTATGTAGGAGTGCCTACACCTGATCATACCGGCACGCTGATGTTACTGGAAATACCGGGGCTTGGTCGAAGTGAAGAACCTTATATTACACACATCGAAGGATTTACAGGTTTTCTTTCAACGCGATTTTTCACCAATGAATTGGAATGGCGCTATACAGGAGTGTTCGAATATCCCAATCTCGAATTTGATCAGGTGGATGTAATCCACCATACCACACCAGCAGAAAGTTTTCGTGTACGTTTCGATGGTAAAAACGGCATTGAGTTTTTTACCGGTTATCAGGCCAGCGGTGATTTTTCGAATAAGGAATCCAGCATCGACAGTATGGCTGTGCGAGGCTTATTGCTCGGATTAAAAAAGGTGCATTTCGAATCGTTCAATACGCAGTTGAAACCGGAGCAGACCGACTCGTTGCGAAATATTACACCCTCCTACACTATTCGTGTGCGCCAACTCAATGGAAAAATCAAACAGGTTGACCTTTATCTCAAGCCTCCGGTCAAGCAGGTGCTTGATGATAATGGTAATGTGATTCCCTACGACATGGATTTTTTCTGGGGTAAGATGGAAGATGGTGAAATTGGAATGGCTCAGACGTATAATTTCGGACCACTCGTTTATCCGGCGAATGTATATCTGAAGTAAGTGAAAACAAAACCTGCTGAATAGCGCAACTGCTCTTTCACTTGTTAGCTCCTTCCGAGAACAGACTCAACAAAGCCAACCTTGTTTCCTTTGGTGTCAGCTGCAAGCCATTGAATGGCATCGTCTCTCCTCCACCAGGTTAGCTGGCGCTTTGCGAAATTGCGTGAGTGTTGTTTGATCTTCTCTATAGCTTCTTTCAATGAATATTTCCCATCAAAATACTCAAACATCTCCTTGTACCCCACGGTATTCAAAGCGTTGAGATTCCGAAATGGATATACACTCTTCGCTTCATCTTCCAGCCCTTCGCTGATCATAAGATCAACCCGCTGGTTGATTCTGCTGTACAGCCAGTTTCGCTGCGCAGTAAGGCCAAAGGGAATTATTCGAAATGGTCTTTCGCGTTGCGGTGCATTGCGAAGAGATGAATACTTACTTCCAGATACCAGACAAACTTCAAGAGCCCGAATGATTCTGTGAGGATTCTTCAGATCAACCGAAGCATAATATTCAGGATCGAGTTCTTTCAATTGTGACTGAAGTGCTTCCAGACCTTCTTCCTGGTGCTGTCGGATAAGCTTTTCTTTAATCTGTTTATCACCCGGCAGATCGTCAAGGCCTTTGATCAGAGCATCAACGTAGAGCATGCTTCCTCCTACACAAACCACATGGTCATGTTTTTGAAAAAGTAAGTTGCAAATTTGAAGGGCGTCTCGTTCGAACATACCTGCACTGTAGTCATCATGAATGCTAACATGTCCGATCAGGTGATGAGGTACTGAAGAAAGTTCTTGATCAGAAGGTCTTGCAACTCCCACTTTCAGTTCACAGTATATCTGTCTGGAATCAGCAGATATGATCTCACTTCCAAAATGACGGGCAGTTTCAATGGCAAAAGCTGTTTTACCTACAGCTGTTGGCCCGAGTATAACTATTAGATTTTTCAAACCGGCACCTTATCAAAGTGCTCAGCTTTCAACCAAACCACGGCCGAGCTTGTTGATTTTTCCTTCATTCTGTAATCTGGCGAAGAGTGTCTCGAGCAGACCATTGATAAATACATTGCTTTTCGGAGTACTATAATAATTGGCCAGCTCAATGTATTCGTTCATCGTGACTTTGAGCGGAATGCTTTCGCACGTGCGCGCTTCTGCCAGGGCCATTTTTAAGATAACCATATCCATCAGAGCAATTCTGTCAGCATCCCAGTTGGGAGCGCTTTCAGCAACGAGCTTCTCATGCTCCTCTCCCATCGTAATCGTTTTTCTGAAAAGGTTCTTGGTGTACTCTTCCTCATCATCGTCTGCTTTCCAAAGAGGTAACAATGTGATGTCATTATCCTTTTCCTTCACTGTTTTAAGTGTCTTCAGAGCCATGCTTGCCGCAAGATCCAGATCATCATTCCAGAAAATACCGGTTTCTTCAAGATAGTCGTGCATCAGCTCATAGTTCACGAGATGACGACGAATGAACCTGAGGAGATACTCACGGTCGTGCTCAAACCCGCGTTCCTTGTTGTTCATATACTCTTTGTAATCCGGAGATTCAATGAGACTCTTGAACATTCCCTTCAGCAAGTCATCATTGTCTTTCCATCGAATATGAATTTCTTTGGACGCCTTTTCTAGTGTGCGGCTGTTGGAGAGAATTCTTACAAGTGTATTGGTAACAAATTTGGTATTCGGATGCAAATCTTCCTTGGAAGGAAGTTTCTTGTTCATTCCGGCTTCAATTTTCTCGATTGCCTTGGCCTGCATTTCAGCGGGAAGCAAGAGCATTGCGATATATAAATCCCGGAAACGGTCGAAGCTGTCGAACAGGATTTTTTCAAATTTGACAATATCAGGTTTCTCTTCGCTGTAATAAGCAAAGAGTAGCTGCATTACTTTGATCCTGATCTGACGGCGGTTTAGCATAATTTCCTTTTTAGCAGAATTACTTGACTAGAATGACGTTTTTATTTTTCCGATTGCCTCAATTCGGGCCTCCGCCAGTTGATTGGCTGCGAGATAGGTCGGAATTTTTTCCTCCTTGGATTTGCTGAAAATATTCAATGCAGTATTGTAGATACCTTCTGCCTGCGCTAAAGCCGCATTGCGATTGTATCCTACAATCTCCCAGTAACAATTGATGATTCCGCCGGCATTCACAAGATAGTCAGGTGCGTAAAGTATACCCTTGTTCAATACCTCTACGCCATGAATCTTTTCATCCTTCAGCTGGTTGTTGGCGGCACCACAAATAATGCTGCATCCAATCTTGTTCAGGGTATCATCATTGATTGTTGCACCCAGAGCACAAGGGCTGTAGATATCCATCGGTACATCATACACATCTTGCGGATTCACTGCCTTTACGTTGTATTTTTTTACCACATCGCGCACACGGTCCTCATAGATATCGCAAATTGTTACATCTGCATTTTCCTTCACGAGATATTCGACCAGATATTCTCCGACATGTCCTACGCCCTGAACGACAATTCTTTTTCCTGCAAGTGAATCACTGCCGGTCACTTCCTTGTTGCTCGCTTTCATGCCCATGTAAACTCCGTATGCGGTCACCGGACTTGGATCTCCGCTACCACCGAGGTATTCAGGCAGGCCTACCACATGTGTCGTTTGTTGGCGAACATATTCCATGTCCTTCGTAGAAATTCCAACATCCTCTGCAGTAATGTATTTTCCACCCAGGCTATTGACGAATTTGCCAAAACGCCTCATCAATGCTTCGGTCTTTTGCTTTCTGGCATCACCGATGATAACAGCTTTGCCACCGCCAATATTCAGACCCGCCAGAGCATTCTTGTAGGTCATGCCCCTGGAAAGACGCAATGCATCTGTGATGGCATCCTCCTCATTTCCATAAGCCCACATGCGGGTTCCGCCTACTGCAGGACCTAGCACTGTGTTATGAATAGCTATGATGGAGCGCAGTCCGGTTTCTTTGTCTTGGCAAAAGACCAGCTGTTCGTGGTCGAAGGCCGACATACGGGCAGTGACCGAGGCATCGGTGGAATTGACCGTAGCCTTTTCAGTAGATTGACTCATTGCTGTAGATTCTTCGCATTCAGCCGGACACAGGTAGAAACGTTTTCTTCCTTCATCCTTGGCGCGGCGAAAGTAGGCATGTTAGGTTCGTTCTTAAAATAAAAAAAGCACTATTGCAAAATTTCATCAATTGCCAGAGCAAGTCTGCGATCTTTCTCGGTAATTACATCTCCGGCGTCGTGTGTGCTAAGCTCAATGCGAACATAATTGTATACATTGAACCAGGCCGGATGATGCCCCATCTTTTCGCTTAAAAATGCCACACGTGTCATGAAGGTGTAGGCCTCTTGAAAGTCCTTGAATCGGAATTCTCTGACCAGCTTGTTATCTGTTTCTTTCCACATAAGGTGGTGGTTGTATGGCGCAAATATAGGTGAAGTGACAGCTGACAACTAAATCAGGGCAATTTCGGAGCACAGGAGTATTTGACTTTACAAAAGAAAACTTTTGAATTGGGATTGAATTGCTGCTATATTCGCACCCCCAAATTAAAGGAGGTATATCCATTATGTTGATTATTCCGGTAAAAGAAGGCGAAAGCATCGACAGAGCCCTTAAGAAGTTCAAAAAGAAGTTCGAAAAAACGGGTGTTGTAAAAGAACTGCGTAGTCGTCAGGCATACACCAAGAAGAGTGTATCCAGAAGAGAAGAGATCAAAAAGGCCGCATACATTTCTACGCTGAAGCGCGAGGAGATGTAACAACAGTGCTTTGTTCACAATATTCAGGGTGATATTTCGGTTTATATCGAAATATCGCCCTTTTTGCTTTTGTGAATTTCGAATCGTTTCTGACATATCTCTCCACCGAAAAACGGTCTTCTCCTCATACAATTTCCTCCTACACAGGTGATCTCGAGCAGTTCAAAGCCTTTTGTGCAAATGAATTCGGGATTCTATCTCCAGCCGAAGTTACACAATCGGTTGTGAGATCATGGACGGCCAGGCTGGTGGAAGAAGATTACATGGTAACCTCTGTTCACCGGAAAATATCTTCTGTGAATGCCTGGTTCCGTTATCTCAAAAAAATGGGACTTGCTCAAATCAATCCAGCCCGTGGTATTCCAAAACCGAAAAAACCTGGAAGACTGCCGGTTTTTCTGGATGAAACAGCTACCGGCAACCTATACAGACTCGCAGACGAGGGCGTTATCGAATCAGATGACCGATTCTCAGGATTACTGGATCAACTGATAATCAAGTTGTTATACGAGACCGGAATCAGACGTGCTGAGTTGTTGGGATTAAAAGACAGCGATATTGACTTTGGGCTCGGCCAGATCAAAGTGCTCGGAAAAAGAAACAAGATGCGCTATGTACCCGTAAGCGGTGAAATGCTTGGAACAATCAGCAGCTATTTGGAAGAGAGAAAAAAGCGGAATTTCGAAAGAACATCCGGTCATTTGCTCATTGGCGCTAAAGGAAAAAAAATTTCGCGCACCTATGTCTATTTGAAGATAAAAAGCTACCTTTCGCAAGTAACAACCATACAGAGGAAAAGTCCACACGTACTCAGACACACTTTTGCTACACATATGCTGAACCATGGAGCAGATCTCAACGTAATAAAAGAAATACTCGGTCATGCGAGTCTGGCTGCAACGCAAGTGTACACCCACAACAGTATTGAAAAATTAAAAAGCATTCATTCACGAATGCACCCACGAAATAATTGATGTTAAACCCTTAAAATTTGTCTTATTATGCAAGTACAAGTTCAAAGTATTCATTTTGATGCAGATGTCAAATTGATCCGTTTTATTGAAGAAAAACTTCGAAAACTGACCACGTTCAATGACAGAATCATTAAAAGCGAAGTCTTCCTCAGATTGGATAAATCAGATGTGAATGAAAACAAGATTGCAGAGGTAAAGCTATCGATTCCCGGAAAAGAGCTTTTTGCCAAAAAACAATGCCGGTCATTTGAAGAAGCTACAGACGATGCAGTAGAAGCGCTCAGAAAACAAATCCACAAACACAGAACAAAGAATTCCTGATATAAAAGAAAAGCCGCTCCAAGAGCGGCTTTTTTATTTTACAAACTTCATAACCGCAGGTTCTCCGTTGAAAAACATAACTCTCAGAATATACACTCCCTTAGGCAGAGCTGTGATATCCAAGCAAGATCCCATCGATTCTTCTACGATAAGCCTCCCATCCAGATTGAAAATTTTCAGAGTGCTCCAATCATGAGTGCAACAAACCAGATTCTCAGAAGGACGATTGAAAAAGATTTCTTTTCCAATTTCATCGTATATACCAGATATGAAATCAATCTGAAAACTGAGGTCAATTGAGCAACCTGAATCATCGGTAACGATGACCTGATAGCTTCCCGCCGCTAAATTTGAATAATTACCTGCACCATCACCGGCAGGCAAAAACTGGTAAGGTGGTGTGCCTCCGGTAACAACTATTTGCGAGCTGCCTGGGTTGGCGTTTTCAAATTCAGGCGTAACTGTTACTGATGTCATGAGCTCGTCAACCGAGGGTACAACCAGTTGAAAAGTTCTTGAACAGCCCACCGAATCAGTAAGTATCAATGGATAAACTCCTGATTCCAAACTGTCCGGATTCAATCCATTCCAATCTGCACTCACCTCCCCCAGCCCACCGGATACTGCGAGTTGCACTGAACCATTATTACCTCCGTAACAAGAAGGTGGTTCGATATTCATCAACACAGAAATACTGTCCGGTCCGGTTAATTCAATTACGCCGTCAAAAGGGCATCCATATGAATCATCACCCTCGAAAAAATAATATCCGGCCACTAAACCGTTTCTGATTGTGTCTGTGGAGCCATCACTCCAGAGAAGGTTTTCGATATCTCCATTGACCAAAGACAGCTGGATGGATCCTTCGGGTATTGTTGCGCAAGTCGGCTGCAAAATTTCAGCATTCAATATCAGCTGCTCAGGCTGCGTTACTTCCTCAACTCCGCTCCAGATGCAATCATGAAAATCAATGATTTCGTATTGGTATTGCCCTGCAGGCAGATTAGTCAGATACAGCGCCTGAATGCCCTGATCAACCCAAAACGCTTCGATCACCGGTTCATTTAACACCAGTTCAATGCTACCATTTTGAAACCCAAAACAGCTCGCGTGATTGATCAATATCTCCGGCTGCAATTCTTCAGACACGAAGACCATGATATGCTCTGACTCAGTTGGAATAGAAAAAAGCCCGGGAACAACAAAAAAGTATTCACCCGGAGAATTTATCTGAATACTTGCCGTCGTATCTCCTGTATTCCAAATATAATAGTCGTAGGAACCCGCAAATAGTTCAATAGCTTCACCTGGACATATAAACAGCGTATCATCTTCAAATCCGGCTACAGGCATATTCCATGAAATACCTTCCTGAATGAGTATTTTTTGATTTGACGGTATTTGATAGAATTTGTCAATAGTGCCTGAACTCCATTCCACAATCAGGGAATCAACAACTTCAATAGAGTCAAGGCCAAAAATGTAGTTTGAAGAACTTTGTGAATTAAAAGAATCGCCAGCCCTGGTGTAATCGGTAAAATGTTGACCTCCTGCAAAGCAGTGTATCCAAGAACCTACGCCATCTTTATTAGAAACAACACCTTCCAGTTTAATTGAAATATAATGATTATCGCCTCCATCATTGAGCCAGAGTTCACTTGGAAAAGGATCATTGCTGTTTGTTGCAAAATCATAGTATCCATCATTGTTCAAATCACCCATGGCGGTGACCATTACAGCCGCAATACTGTCCTGAATTCCGGTAATCTCCTCGCCTGATGAAAACGTATCATCTCTATTATTGATGAAGAATCGACTCTGCGCTGCACCAAAAAAATTCCCGGTTGTTCCAACATAAAGATCGCGCCACGAGTCATTGTCGTAATCTAACCAAAGACTACCCCAGCAAATCATTTGAACCATAACCCCCGCTGAAGAAGCGATATTGGAAAAAGTGTTATCACCATTGTTCTCATAAAGGTGATTTCCGGGCCATCCATTGGTTACAAAAATGTCGAGATCTGTATCGTTGTCAAAATCGCCAATGGTGCCGCTCATGGCATCGATTGAAGGATTTGCTCCAGATGCAACCGAAACATCCGTAAAAGTTCCGTCGTGATTATTCTGAAACAGCCTGTTCATGAAGAAGTTTCGATCAATAACCAGATACAGATCTTCCCAGCCATCATGGTTGCAATCCATAAAGACCGGCTGAAAATTCGGGGATGTAACGAGATCCACGCCAGCCTGCACAGTTACATCTGTAAATGTCGCGTTGCCATTGTTATGGAATAATTTCGACTTATACTGTTCTTCATCGTTGTTCAAAATAGTATAATATTTGGTAACATAAAGATCCAGGAAGCCATCATGATCATAGTCCCCAAAAGCAGCACCGCGAAAACGCCAGTTACCTGTGATCAGACCAGCTTCTTCGGTGATGTCTTCGAAGCTGAAATCGCCGTTATTTCTCCAGAGATGCATTTCACCTTCCAACTCCGTGGTGAGCAGGTCACTGTCGCCATCGTTTTCAATATCCCCCCACAGAATCATGACGACGTGACCAACGGGATCGTAATTGAAACTAAAATTTGCCGGCTCAGGGATTCCTCCGTTGTTCACATAGAACTGAATGGCTGAGTCACCGTTAGCAATTGTCAAATCATCCCAGCCATCATGGTTAAAATCATAAAAACTCAGCCCATTGCCATATTCTGTATCATCATGAATAACGTCCAGCCCCAGATCACCTGCAATGTCAGTGAACTGCCCTGACACGGCCAGTTGCGCTAATAACAACCATAACGGCAAGATGTTGGGCAGCGTAAACTTCATATACTTCAATGCTGAACCAATAAAGGTTGAACTTGATTATTCCATGAAATAAAATATAAGCCACTCTCCCATCCGCTAACATCCAATTGTAAGTTATTGGGAAGTGCCGATAGATGGATGATTGTTTTACCCGTGAAATCGAAGATTTTTAGTTCACCGTTCATTCCTGCCTGACCATAAATCATCACTGAATGGGCCGCAGGATTGGGAAAAATAACCAATGCTTCAAGGGAACATTCATCAAGATAACTGATCCAGTCTACTACAAATTCCGCTGAACATGCACAGTTATTTTCATCGGTTACCAAAACACCATATTGTCCGGCTAACAGACTCGCAATGGAATCGCCATTTAGCGTAACGTCGCTCCATTCAATGGAGTATGGTCCGGTGCCACCATCGAACAACACATGGGCCGTTCCCATCGGACCGTTTTCATACTGAGGAGATACCACAACCTCACAGGTTAACAAAGAAGGTTGTCCGACGCTAAAAGAAGAATCCTGAAGACATCCACTGGCGTCTTCGATCTGGACAGGATATTCGCCCGCGTACAAATCACTTAGTGTACCGCCCCACGTGATCTGGTATGGAGGAGTTCCACCTGAGGGATTGATCATCGCTGAACCGTTATTTTCACCATAGCACAAGGCATCCGTCACTGAAATAGCCATACTCAGCGCCAGTGGTGAAACAACTTCAGCGGTGTCCAGCAGCACACATTCATGGCTATCTGTAATTTCAATCTCATATAAACCTGCTCCCAATCCCGAAAAAGTATCGCCTTCTATTTCTATACCATAAGGTGCTGTTCCGCCGCTGACATCTACGGCAACAGAACCGTCTGTGGCATCATGACAGGTTGCAGACATGGTACTCAGAACAGCAGCCAGTGGGTCCGGTTCAACAAGCAAAACCAAACCGGAATCCGCACAGCCAGCAGTATTGGTGATGAAGTAGTGATACTCGCCAGCATGCATATTTTGACGGACCGTACCTTCGTATCCATCTGACCATATGACAGCCAGATCATTTTGTGCTGAAATAAATTCCACTTCACCCGAAGCACTTCCATGACACAGGGGATGCTCAGCAGTGATGTTGAGAATTTCCACATCACCGTTAGCGATCGAAACTGTCTCCGACGCAAACTGGTTACCAAAATGATCTGTTACTTCAACATTATATTCACCGGTAGCGAAAACAGTGATCGTTCTGGTAGTGTCGCCCGTATTCCAAATATAAGAATTGAACTCACCGGCATCAATGAGTAAAGAGTCACCGCTGCAAATTGTAACTGATTCCGCATCGGGCATAAATGGCACAGCGAATGAAGCACCTTCCCGGAAATGATAATACTGATCAACCTCAAGATTATAATATTTGTCCACGTTGCCGCTGTTCCAATTGATGATGAGCGAATCGGCCAGCGTATTGGCACCTATGCCAAAAATTTCCTTGCCGCTGTTCTGAGATGTAAAGTCTTCACCGCACCTGGTCTGTCTGTAATAATGTTTACCTCCTGTAAAACAATGAACAACCGATCCTACGCCATCTCGATTGGAAAAAACACCTTCCAGGGTAACGCCCAGAAAGTGATTTTCGCCACCATCATTTTGCCAGAGCCTGCTTTCGTGCGGCGGTCTGTTGTTTGTGACAAAATCGGCATATCCGTCATTGTTGATATCCCCGCACGCCACCATGTGCGTCTGCGTAGGATCATCGCCGATGCCTATGGTTTCAGTAGCATTGGTGAATCCAAGACCTTGATTATTGATGAAAAACTGATTGCCGATCGGTGCCAGTACCGGTGAGGTAACAGAAACAAACAAATCCAGCCATGAATTATTATCATAGTCGATCCAGAGACTGCCCCAACAGACCTGGTTTAGCACGACTCCCATATCTGCAGCCTGATTAATAAAGTTTGTACTGTCCTGATTAACGAGAAGCAGGTTTCCATTGGGGCCGTTGGTTACATAAATATCTTCATCGAGATCGTTATCAAAATCATCGGCTGTGCCAGTCATAGAGCAAATCGCCTGACCAACACCGGTGGCGGCAGTTACATTGGAGAACGTACCATTGCCGTTGTTCTGAAACAGTTCATTGGTGAATGCGATCCGGTCGATGACCAGAAAAATATCTTCCCATCCGTCATGGTTATAATCGAGAAATACGGGCTGAAAACAAGGTCGTGGCGGTAAATCCAATCCTGCCTGTATGCTGACATCCGAAAAAGTAGCATCCCCGTTGTTATGGTAAAGCAGCGATCTGAATTCGTAGCCGGGATTAAAGGTGGGATGATAATACTTCGAAATATAAAGATCCAGGAATCCGTCGTGATCATAATCGGCGAAGGCGGCTCCCCAGTAGAAATACTCTCCCACTTCTATACCCGCAGAAGACGCCACTTCGATGAAGGTCAAATCACCCTGATTTTGCCAGAGTTGAACCGGTGCATTGCTTCGGGTAACGAGCAGATCCTCGTCACCGTCATTGTCGTAGTCGGCCCAAAGCGTCATGATCACCAGCGCATTTTCTGCATTGGTAATACCGAGATCCACTTCCGAAAAATCGCCTTGGTTATTTATAAAGAAATGAATTTCTGCTGCACCGTCGGCAATGGTCAGATCGTCCCAACCATCTTTGTTGAAGTCAAAAAAGCTCACTCCGTCGCCATAAATTGTTCCTTCATTCACAATTGAAATCTGCAATTGATCGTAAGTGACATCGATAAACTGAGCATTCAGTTGAACTGCAACAGAGATTATTACAACCAGCCAAATTCTTTTAACTAATCCGGAAAATAAAGAATAAGTCATTGTCAGTAGTCGTTAAGCACCGCAAAAAGCGAAAAACCCAGGGTTCTGATACAACTTAGATCACGAAGATCGTCATTGGAGAATAGTCAGTAAGCCCAAAGCTAGTTTAAGCACGCTAAAATAGAGAGTCAAGATTTAACAAAACAGAATTCTTACAAAAGTTGAAAAGTTGTTGAAAAACACTCGCTTTTCTGTTCAAAACTCAAAACCATCAGGCGGCATTTTCTCTTGTCTTAACCAAATAAGTATTTAAGTTTGTTCACTGTAGTCGGATTTTAACATGGGGAACTGAAAAAAGCCTAAAAAACTCATTTTCAACACTCTGTTTGGTTAATGTTTTCGATTAGCAAACCTTATAAAATTTTACAACCAAAACACAATTCTGTTGGCTTTGAAAAATGTTTACCTCTTGTTATTCTTGATGAGTTTGATCTCTGGTTTTACTTCAAGCTGCGCGTCAAAATCCCCTCATAAAGAACCAAATACAACACAAACTGCACCTGGTACACCCAAGAGTTCGGCTTTACCTCTCGGCGTTGAAGTTCCTAATCTGGTCTATGCAGATGATGTTAGGAAATACATGCAAGAAGTTTTGGCTGCGCCCCTACCGGCCAACTATGTTCTGCCTGAAGATGTTCGTAACGCCGGTGACTATGGTCTATCAGTGGCCAAACTAAATGAGCACTATCCTGAGTTCCTTTACAAAGAAGGTGATGCCATGCTCAAAGTGGTAAAAGAAAATCCCGTTCGCTTTCAGGAATATATGCTTGAAGCACGTGCGAACAGAGAGTTCTATTATCCGGGCTCACAACCAAAATCAAATCAGTAACCAATTCCAATTTATTATAGAGCAATCAAAACCAAACAAGTATGAAAAAACTATTTACAAAATTAATGCTGACGATGCTGATGGCGCTCTCCGCTGCCAGTGCGAACGCGCAGTGTGACCAGGCAGATTACTCTGATCTGGCCGGTCCTTGCGCGGCTGTTATTTGCGCTGGAGATGCCTTCTGCTGTGACATTACATGGGATGCCGTCTGCGCCTCTTCAGCTGCTGCTGAACCTTTGTGCCAGTATTGTTGGACAGGATGTTATGACAATGACCTCGATGGATTCACCAACTGCGATGGCGATTGTGACGACTTCGACGCTGCCTTCAATCCGGGTGCAGAGGACATCTGCGGCAACGGCATAGATGAAGACTGCTCAGGTGCTGATCTGAGCTGCGACGTGCTTTGCTGTGACGATGCAGGCTACAACCAGGGCGGTCCATGTGCAGCTGCTGTTTGCAGTGCCGATTCATTCTGCTGCGATATTTCATGGGATGCCGTCTGCGCTGCGACTGCTTCGGCAGAACCAGCCTGCGCTGAC
>JBEIHH010000022.1:0-32363 GCA_040381475.1 Crocinitomicaceae bacterium
CACTCACATCGTTTGCAATCGTTACACGAAGTTTTGGCTCAATTTCCATGGCTCGCTTGATTGCAAAATCAGCTTCTTCATTCCGTGCCCAAGCTCTTCGTGCTATACCATTGTTTACATCCCAGTGCAGCATGCTTTTCAACTTTCGTTCACTGTCGGCAGTGCCGTCCAGCAGCATACCAAAGCCACCATTGATCACCTCTCCCCAGCCTACACCACCACCATTGTGCAGACTTACCCAGGTCGCTCCGCGAAATGCATCGCCTACAAAATTGTGTACCGCCATGTCGGCAGTAAATCTCGATCCGTCATAGATATTAGACGTCTCTCTGTAAGGCGAATCAGTTCCTGAAACATCATGATGGTCTCTTCCCAATACCACCAAACCAATTTCTCCTGAAGCTATTGCATCGTTGAAAGCCTTGGCGATTGACATTCTTCCCAATGCATCAGCATAAAGTATTCGAGCCTGTGAACCGACTACCATTTTATTCTTACCAGCTTCACGTATCCAAGTGATGTTGTCTTCCATCTGTTGCCTGATTCGCGCTGGTGAATCTTGCATCAGTTTTGTCAAAACACGTTCAGCAATAGCGTCAGTCTTTGCAAGATCTTCCGGAAGTCCGCTACAGCACACCCATCTGAAAGGACCGAATCCATAATCAAAACACATCGGTCCAAGAATATCCTGCACGTAACTCGGGTATCTGAATTCGCGTGGTTTTCTTCCTTGCTGTTGCTCTTCACTTGCCATCACATCGGCACCGGCCCGCGACGCCTCAAGCAAGAATGCATTGCCATAGTCAAAAAAATACATGCCTTTCGCCGCGTGACGATTAACTGCGGCTGCATGTCTGCGCAATGATTCCTTTACGTGCTGATTGAATTTATAAGGCTGCTTTGCCATTAGCTCATTGCTCTCTTCAAAAGACAAACCGGCAGGATAATATCCACCAGCCCAGGGATTGTGAAGAGATGTCTGATCACTTCCAAGATCTACACGAATATTTTCACTGTCAAACTTTTCCCATACATCGACAATGTTGCCGATGTATGCAAAAGATTCAGTCCTTTTTTCAGACATGGCTTCGCGCACTTTCGCGCACAACTCATCCAGACTTTCCGTGATTGTATCAACCCACCCCTGCTCATGCCTTTTTTGAGCAGCCTTAGGATTTACTTCTGCAGTGACGGAAATGACACCGGCAATGTTACCTGCCTTTGGCTGCGCGCCGCTCATTCCGCCTAATCCGGCCGTGACGAACAGTACCGGGTGATCATCAGGCAAACCTTTTTCCGCTTTCATTCTTCTGGCGGCATTCATCACAGTAATGGTAGTGCCATGCACGATTCCCTGTGGTCCTATATACATATATGACCCCGCAGTCATCTGACCATATTGCGTTACACCCAGTGCGTTGAATTTCTCCCAATCATCCTGTTTGGAATAATTCGGAATCATCATGCCATTGGTAACCACAACGCGTGGCGCTTCCTTGTTGGAAGGAAACAATCCAAGCGGGTGACCACTGTACATTACCAGTGTTTGATCATCCGTCATTTCGCTCAGATATTTCATCACCAACAGGTACTGCGCCCAATTCTGAAATACTGCACCGTTTCCTCCGTAGGTAATAAGTTCATGCGGATGCTGCGCAACGCGAGGGTCAAGATTATTCTGAATCATCAGCATGACGGATGCTGCCTGCTTCGATTTTGCAGGATACCAGTCGATTGGTCGTGCATACATGTCGTAAACCGGCCGGAACCGATACATGTATATCCTGCCATATTTTTTTAGCTCATCTGAAAACTCTGCAGCGAGTTCGGAATGCAGGTGTGAAGGAAAATAACGAAGCGCATTTCGAATGGCTAATTTCTTTTCATCCGCACTCAGAATTTCCTTGCGCTTGGGTGCATGGTTTATTTGCTCATCAAATGCACGTTTGACAGGCAGTTGAGTGGGTATCCCTTGCGCAACCGCCATGGCAAATTCCTTTTTTTCGTTGATTTCTGCTTTTGTCACTGCTTCCATAAAATATTCTTTTGTTTTATTCGGATCTGCTAGAATCCTACGCATACTGAAAATGTAAAACCATAGTAATTCCTTACATCAGCTGCCCGATCCATGTCAATCATATTTTCGTTGGATGAACCGATCCGTTTCACTTCCATTCGCAGCATCAAATGTTTATTGAATTTGTAATCGCCGTTCAATGAAAATCCGTAAAGGTCTGTTCCCGTTTCAAAGCCAGCCACCGACACAAGCAACTCATCGGGGTCGACGAATTGCTCCGCCCTTATCGCAAAAGAAACCCTATCATTCAATGCATAGCGCAATAAAGAAAACCAGGTATACCAGTTTCTCCAAATGCTACCATCTTGAACAGTTTGTTGCAATCCCAAATCAAACCCCGCATTCATCGAAAATCGTTCACTCCAATTGTAAGTCGCGTACAAGTTTTGATAAATCCTGAGTAAATATCTTTTCTCCAAAGAAACATCCCCGGCAAAAGTGCTGTGATTCACTTTCAGTTTGCCATTGTCAAATGTGAGCTGGGTGCCACCACCGGGAAGAATACCTCCATCAACACTAATCCGTTGCCATCCGTTGAGCCCAAGAATTGCGGCAAACCATTTTTCGCTCTTGCTTTTCCAGGATAACTTGACACCCGATTCGTAATACGGCGAGTTTTCTGAAACAAAGCATCGTGTGAGCGTAGCATTCTCCCATCCAACCGCCGACTCAATTCCAATGTGTGATGGCATTACACCCGCATCAATCCAGATTCGTTTGTTTTTATCCAGTGCCACACCAAAATTTGCCTCAAAGAGGTTTCGAAAAATAGGTTCTTCGGATGCCAGGTTTTTCGCTGCATATGTACCGGCCATGAATGCCATATTCATGCGGAAATGATCGACCCGATAAGATGCTTTTAAGAAAGCAAGATTGATGGCGGCGTGATTGATCCTGGTATGATTATACAAAAAATCCGGGCGATCCGTTCGCAAGGTCCCGAATTCGTCTTCGCCAAAATAAGTCTCCATATATGCAGAGGAAATCACCTTTCCGATGTCAAGCGAGTCCTGACATTGAGCGCTGTCAACCGTCAAGCAAAGCAACAGAAAAAGGTAGTATTTCATCTGTGCGAAGATGGGATACAAATATGGGAGTTTGGTTGCCGAAATACCGGTCAACTATTTTTCACGAAACTTTCCCGTCTTTTTATCAAAGCCATAAGGACAATGCTTGCAGCCACTCTGGCAGCAATAACCACGCTTCAAATGGTATGCTTCAGTAAAAACAATGTAGCCTTCGTTGGTGACGTAATAATCTACCCCTTGAGCTTTGCTATTTTCCGTCATCTTATACTAATATTCAAAGGCTTAACAATTACTTTGCCTTTTGGTTCGCGTCAGGCTCAAAATCGAGTGAAATCGAATTCATGCAATACCTCATTCCGGTTGGGGGTGGTCCGTCATCAAATATGTGCCCTAAATGGGCTTCACACCTTCCACATTGCACCTCTGTTCGAATCATACCATGACTATAGTCTGGCCTATGGATTGTAGCGTTGGTTCTGAGCTGTTCAAAAAAACTAGGCCACCCGCATCCGCTGGCAAATTTGGTATCGGATTTAAAAAGTGCATTTCCACATGCAGCGCAGTAATAAGTTCCTGTTGCATCATAGTCGTAATACTTCCCGGTAAAAGCGCGTTCAGTATGAGCGTGTCTGGCAATTTCAAACAATTCAGGCGAAAGAACTTGTTTCCATTCCTCTTCTGTAAGAACAAGCTTCGCTGTATCCGTTCTTGAATAATATGGATTACCTGATTTCTGTGTTGTTTCTGACATATTCGCTTGATTTTCGGGAGAATTACTGCAGGTGACGAACAATGCTACCATCAGGGCTACAATCATTAAACTCTTCATTTGCATTTTGTTTGACGTCACAACGATTTATAAGGACGCAAATTGCACCCTTTACGCTTCAACACAAACAAAAAAGCCGAAAAATCGCAGAGGTTCCGCCTTACACCGGCTCAAGTCGGTAACCCTACAAAAAGAGCAATGTAATGTAATAGGTCAATGCCCCGATGAGCGCAGAAATCGGAATGGTGATTATCCAGGCAACGAGCAGCTTCGTAGTTACTCCCCATTTCACGGCAGAAACGCGTTTGGTAATACCAACACCGATAATTGCACCCGTGATGGTGTGTGTGGTGCTTACAGGAATACCTTTGATGACTTCACCACCCATCTTCCATGGGAATTTTAAGCCTTCAGTGAAGAAGAGAGTAATCGCACCTGCTGTTTCCGCAGCAACGCCCTCAAAAGGAGTTACCTTGGTAATCTTCGCGCCCATGGTTTTCACAATTTTCCATCCGCCGCTCATGGTGCCAAGTGCAATGGCTGCATAACAAGAAAGCGGAACCCAGTTGGGCATTTCTTTCATGGATGTAATCTGGCCGCCTGCAATCAAAGCAACAGTGATGATACCCATTACTTTCTGTGCGTCATTACCACCATGACCAATACTGAAAGCGGCAGAAGAGAAAAGCTGAAGTTTTTTGAAGCTGTTATTGGCCGAAGTGTTGTTCATAGAACTCAGAAACAAGGTGAATATTCCCATTACCGCCACGATAAAACCAAGCAAAATCCATTTGAAGTTCGATCCATGAAAGATCACTTTGAGCCAATATGTTTCAAAACCATTCTTCAAATTAGAAGAATCATATCTGTCGGGTGAATTGTTCTGAATTCGATGAGTTTCAAGAATGTTCACTGCAATCCCCGCTTCGCTGAGACTGCTAATTACAGCAGCGGTCAACGCCAAATTTTCCCCCGGATCAGACGATTCAAGATGGTCTGTTCTCATCACATACACCTTACCCTTCATACCGTCCGGAACTGAAATATCATTGCCTTCCTGAATAACCGGCGTAACTTCTGTAAGATCTTCTTTGTGGAAAGTGAGTACCTTCTTGATGTCCTCTTTGTTCAGCTCCTGATCGATCATCAGCGTATATGAACTGCCGCCGATGAAGTCCTTCTTAAACTCAAGGGCATTGTAAACAGCAAAGACTACCAGCGCTACAATAGTGAGCGACACTATTTTCATTCCCGGTCCTTTGCTGAAAGAGTTCAAAAACCACACTGAAATGAGGTATGACATGACCATACCCGCCAATGGAGCAACAAAAATGAAAATTACTGTTGCCCAGATAATTCCGGAATTGATTGCTTGTAATCCAAAGGCAGCAAGAAATGCGCCCGAGAACCCCCCTATTAGCGTATGTGAAGAAGATGAGGGTATTCCATACCACCAGGTGATCAGATTCCACGCCACAGCGGCGATTAATCCCGACAGGATCATTGGCAGCGGATGGTTTGATGATGCAATGAAAGTCTCCTTCACTGACTTGGCAATAGTCGCTGCCACACTATGATCTTTAAAAATGAAGAACGCAACAAAATTGAAAAACGCAGCCCAGACTACTGCCTGAAATGGCGATAAAACCTTCGTAGAAACAACCGTGGCAATAGAGTTTGCTGCATCATGAAACCCATTGATAAAATCAAAGATTAATGCAAGGGCAATAACCGCGATGAGCAAAACTGAAAATTCCATTGTCGTTTGGATTATGAATTCTTGACCAAAATAGACTCCATGGCATTGGCCACATCTTCACACTTGTCGGTTGCTGTTTCCAGCACCGACAATATCTCTTTTCTTTTGATCATTTCTATTGCGTTTGTTTCTTCCGCAAATAAACGAGCAATTGCAAGATCGAAAATGCCATCAGCTTCATTTTCCAGAGCATTGATTCTGACTATGGCCTCTCTTGTCCTTTGGGCGTTTTTCATATTTCTCAAATTCTGAACGCCCTCATCTATTTCAATAGTTTGACGATGAAGCACACTGGCAAGACTGTGCATGACCTGATCAATCTCCGTTAACTGATATAGTGAAATTCTCGATGCCGTTCCATTGATGTAATCAGCAACATCGTCCAGAGAAGTTGCCAGATAATGAATGTCTTCACGATCAAATGGCGTGATGAAATTCTCGCTCAGCTCAGTAAAAATGTGGTGCGTGACATCATCTCCAATATGTTCCAGATCGTGAATTTCCCGCACAATAGACTCCCTATGAGTCTCGTCTTCAGCATCCAGTAATTCCTTGAACTTCGCGGCCATGGCCACCAGATTGCTTGTTGCTCTGCCGAATGAATCGAAAAACTTGCCCGATTTAGGAGCAAACATGGAAAGAATTTTCATTTCTTTGATTTAATGACAAATCAAGCAGGGTGACAATACTTCAACCTTAGCAGTACATTATCCTATTGTTACCAATACTTATCCGACCACAGGGAAGAAGGTTTTCATTCATAGGGTTTATCCAGCCGTTTTTAACTTCCAATTTTTTACATTTCCGAAACATTTTACTCTCTATTCGTACGCATTCAACCTTCAATTACGTAACATTAAAAGTCTTTGGTTAACTTATGCGTTACCTTCCTGATACTTTTACATAACACGTGAAGTCGCCTTCAATGCAAAAACCCTTTGTTTTTCAAGACCGAATTGCACCGTGCATGTCTCCTTTCTGCTCGAGAACCTAACTCATCACAGTAACACAAGTCCCTCTGAACATTTTCAGGACAATGCCACCTCAGAGATAGGCTCCAACCTGAAGACCAGAACATTTAATGCTCATAATCAACAATATACCGAAATTTTCCGATTGCAGCTAAAGTTTTGGAAACAATGTAATTTTACACTCGCTTAACATTCGCTCGAGTTGTTATCCATTTTCTAAAACTGAAAAAATAAATGGTCAAAATAACCGACCGTAATTCGCGCCATAACGAACTAAAGATTATGCAACGATCTCTGGATATCATTTTCCATGCTCTTCTGCCCAAAGACAAGAAGTTTTATCCACTTTTTGACCAGGCCTGTGCCAACATGGTTGAAACTGCCCGAGTCCTGGAAAATGCGCTTAAGTCCGATTCAGTCACCAGACTTCAATCTCACGAAAAGATCGATTTGCTTGAAAAACAAGGGGATGAAATAACTCATGCCATCCTGCACGAAGCTTCCACCACTTTTATCGTGCCTTTCGACAGGGAAGACATACACAGCCTCACAATTGCAATCGACGACGTGGTAGATTATATCTATGGTACGTCAAAGAGAATCGATCTTTATAAAATTCATCAATTTCAGCCAGAAATCATAAGACTTGCCGAAATCATTACATTGTCCGCTCTTGAACTGCAACAAGCTATCTTAAATCTGCGCTCTCTGAAAAACAGCCAAATTGTTCGCAGGCATCTTCAAAACATCAAGAAATTCGAAAGCGAGGCTGATTCGTTGATGAAGTCGAGAATTGCTGCGATGTTTCGCGATGGCACCGACGCTGTTACCATATTGAAATCCAAAGAGATAATTACGTTTCTAGCAACTGCAACCGACAAATGTGAAGATGCGGCCAATGTCATTGAAAGTGTCGTAGTAAAATATTCTTGATTCTTGCGAACTTTGCATTTTAATTTTTGTTCCTGCTCCGGTGATCCGTCTGCATTCAATATTCCTTATTTCCATTATGATGTCCAGTGTTATGGGTGGATGGTTTTTGCCATATAAAACCCAGACGAGTTCTGCGTTGGGTATATCCACCAGCATCAATATTGTGGAAGAAGAGGAAACCAAATCATTCTATGATATCACTTGCGCTTCGCAGGTACGCAAAGTATCTTTTCACTGTCTGCCAAAACCAAACTCTCCTCGAATGAACGACCCCTGCGTAGTTCATATTCATAGTGGTCCTGAAATTCCTCCTGAATTTTTCACCATTTAGATCACCTTTGCGGTGAACAAATAACCATTCGGATGGTTGACCCGGCCTTGCCAAAATGCCTGTGCCGCCGAAATGGTCATCCAATTTCTTCAATACTGTTTAACTTTTATGGAAAAACCAACCCCAGTAGCTCGCCTGTGGCGACTTGTAGCCTCTGAAAAAACAGACATCAGAAATGTTTACATACTTTCAATTTTTCAGGGATTGGTCAGCCTTTCCCTTCCACTCGGTATTCAGGCCATTATCAATTTGATTCAAGCCGGGCAACTCAGAACATCTTGGGTGGTGCTGGTGGTTTTTGTGCTTGTGGGTATTTTGTTTTACGGTCTTCTTCAGTTGCGCATGATGCGCATCACAGAATCAATTGAGCAAAGATTATTTGTAAACTCCTCCTTCGACTTTGCATACCGTGTACCACGAATTCAAACGGATGCAATCCGAAACAAATATGTTCCTGAATTGATGAATCGTTTTTTCGAAATCATGACGATTCAAAAAAGTGTTTCAAAAATTCTTATTGACTTTTCCACAGCACTGGTCCAAATACTTTTTGGCCTCATTCTTCTGTCATTATATCACCCGTTATTCATTCTTCTTGGTATTTCGCTTGTCGGTATTCTAGTTGCGTTCTTTAGATTAACCGGAAATTCCGGCCTGCAAAGCAGTCTTGAAGAAAGCACACACAAATTCTCAGTGGCACATTGGCTTCAAGAGATATCGCGCACACTCATGTCTTTTAAACTTTCCGGGCATTCAGATCTTCCCATGAAAAAAACTGACAAATTCGCTATCGGCTATCTGAATGCTCGTAAGCGGCACTTTGCGATACTGATGAACCAATACAAAGCACTCATTTTGTTTAAGGTGATTGTTGCTGCAGCTCTTGTTATTGCGGGTAGCATACTCGTTGTGCAGGGACAAATCAATCTCGGCCAATTCGTAGCTGCTGAAATTATTATTCTCCTGCTGATCAATAGCGTTGAGAAAATTATCCTTCACATGAGCACAGTATATGATCTGCTCACTGCACTGGAAAAGGTAGGTAGCGTAACTGATCTTCCTATCGAACGAGATAATGGTATCAAACTATTTGAGCATAGCGAAAAATCTGGGTTACGAATTAGAATTCAAGACCTGATATTTAAATTTTCAGATGCCATTTATCCCGTTCTGAACAACGTAAATATGGATATCAAAAGTGGCGAGAAAATTTGCATTTCGGGCCCAAGTGGGTCCGGAAAAACAACATTTCTGAAAGTACTTTCAGGTTTTTATGATGAATACAAAGGCAGCATCGTCATCAACGATATCCCATTGGAGAATCTAAATCTTGCTGATATGCGCTCGCACATCGGCGAAAACTTTACAGAGCAGGAAATATTCAAAGGGTCGGTTTTGGAAAACATCATATGCGGCCGACCGGGACTCACAGTGCACGATGCCATTGAAACCGCCAACAAAGTATTTCTGGGAAGCTATATTGAGTCTCTGCCCAATGGATACGACACAGTGCTTGAGCCAGAAGGACGAAAACTATCATCCGGACTGATCAGAAAAATCATTCTTGCAAGATGTATCATAGACCGCCCGTACTTGCTACTCATGGAAGATAATATGTCCATGCTGCCTCAATCAGAAAGAAAAACTATTCTGGGCGAATTGCTTTCAGAAAAAAATCACGCAACCGTGCTCATGATCTCTTGTGATCCCGAAATTCAAAAAATGTGCACCCGCGTGATCACCATTTAAAACGTACTCCTATGACGAACATTTCACCCACTTCTGTCAAAGATAAAATTGACCACAGCAAATACGGTTCCTTCGGCGAAATACTCGACGTCGGAAAAAAGCAGACGCTTAAGCGCTCCCTTTTTGTCACAACCATAATTTTGGTCATCATATTGTTGTTGCCCTGGACACAAAATATCAGTGGCGAAGGAAAACTCACTTCTTTGGAACCGGACAAAAGGCCACAGTCAATTCAAACTGTAATTCCTGGTCAGATTGAAAAGTGGTATGTGAAGGAAGGAGACTTTGTCAGTGCCGGAGATACAATCATGAAAATAACCGAAATAAAAGATGATTATTTCGACCCCAATTTACTTGTAAATGTTGAAGATCAAATTGCCAACAAAGAATCAAGTGTGTCCGGATATATGCAAAAGGTAGCCGCTCTTGACCGCCAGATCGACGCGATGAATCAAGCCGCCAAACTGAAGTTAAACCAACAATATGTAAAGCTCGATCAGCTGAATCTAAAACTCCAGAGTGATAGTATCGATTACGTAGTCGCAAAAAACAATGCTGAGGTAGCGAGGGAACAATTCGATCGTTTTAAAGGACTTTTTGACAAAGGACTGAAATCAGAAACGGAGTTGGAACAGCGGGAGGTTGCGGTGCAAAACGCCAGATCCAAGGAAATAGACAGTCAAAATAAGTTGATGATCACCAGACAGGAATTGATCAATGCCAAAACAGAGGTCAGTTCTATCACACAAGACTACCGGGATAAAATCTCCAAGGCAGAAAGTGAAAAATTCTCAACCATGAGCGCTTTATACGATACCGAAGCCCAGGTTACCAAAATGCAAAGCCAACTTGCCGGCTACAGTCAGCGCAGCGGGTTTTACTATATTACCTCGCCAATAGACGGATACATTACACGCGCGATACAGACTGGTGTAGGTGAAACGCTAAAAGAAGGAGAGCAGGTTGTAAGCCTGATGCCGGCCAATTACAGTCTGGCCGTTGAGCTTTACGTGACTCCCATGGACCTGCCATTGATCAGCAAAGGAGAAAAAGTGAGATTCATTTTTGACGGTTGGCCCGCATTTGTTTTCAGCGGATGGCCGGGCGCTTCTTTTGGAACTTATGGCGGTGTGGTAGTTGCCATTGACAATTTCACCAACGAAAACGGTCAATACCGGCTGCTTGTAGCCCCCGACCCCGCTGATCATCCATGGCCACAAGGAATCAGGGTAGGTGGCGGAGCCAAGGGTATGGCCTTGCTCAATGATGTCATGCTGGGTTATGAGCTTTGGCGAATATTCAATGGCTTCCCGCCAAACTTCTATACACCAAAAGAAGCCCCAAAAGATGAAGCAAAAAAGTAACCTCTCCATTCGCCGGATTTTAACAGTTGCTCTTTGTCTGCTGGTTCCTCAATTCTGCATTTCGCAGCAAGGTATCATTGACTCCCTTACGTTCGAAAACTTCCGCGAAATGGTGTTGACCAATCATCCATTGATGAAGGTTGCCGGGTTGAATATTGAGCGGGCAGAGAGCAATATGCGCATTGCACGTGGCGGATTCGATCCGAAGCTGGCCGCTTCACTGGATAATAAATTCTTCAAAAACGCAGAATACTACAACCTTCAAAAGGTAGAACTGAAATTACCAACTGCCACTCCCATATCGCTTAAAGGTGGATTTGAACGCAATACCGGTGCCTTTTTCAACCCTGAAAACCAAACGCCGGATGAAGGTCTTCTGCTGGCAGGAGTTTCCGTTCCACTGATTCAAGGTATTATCACCGATGAAAGAAGAATAGCCCTGCGCATCGCAGAGGCATTCAGCGGATTTTCAGTTCAGCAGCAGGACATTATCGTCAATGAAACACTCAGCAATGCTTACGTTCAATTCTGGAGTTGGTGGAATGCCTATCAGAAATCTGCAATTGCCGATAGTATCCTAAGTATAACCCGTTTGAGAATGAATGCTGTGCGTTCACGGGCACTCGGAGGAGATCTGCCTTTGATTGACACGCTGGAAACGTTCACCCAAATACTCAACAGAGAGCAGATCAGTCGGGAAATGAATATTCAAGAGTTGAAAGAGCGACTTGCATTGTCAACATTTCTTTGGGATGCCAGCGGTAACGAACTGGTGGCAATTGTAATTCCAGATGGTATTATCCCATCACCATTCATGACCAGCAATCGATTCAGTGTAACAGAAGAAAATTATCTTCAGCAGTTAGAAAATATTGGCGCTACCAATCCGATGCTGATGCAATATGAATGGAAATTCAAATCGCTCCGGGCAGAGGAAAAATGGAAGAAAGAAAAACTAAAGCCTCTATTGAATATCAATTACAATTTTTTGTCGGTGCCAACGAATCCCAGCAATGACGTTGGTTTCAGTACGAACAACTACAAATGGGGTGTAGAATTCGCATTTCCATTGTTACTGCGAAAAGAAAGAGGCGAACTTCAAATGACCAGAATTAAAATTCAGGAAACCTTATTAGAACAGAGCCTAAAAACACAGGAGACAAAAAACAAGGCTACTACTTTGTATGAAAGCCTGACTTTGCTTAGGGACCAATTGGAATTTGCTGAGCGCAATCAAAACAATTATTTGTCTTTGCTTGAGGCAGAGCGCGACAAATTCTTCAATGGTGAAAGTTCGGTATTCCTGGTGAATACGAGAGAGCAGCAGTATGCCGATTCCAGGATTAAGGTGGTTGAAATTCAAACCAAGATCAGAACCAGCGAAGCAGAACTAAGCTACATGCTCGGCAACATCGAATAATTCCAAACTGCTTATAAGATTCGTTGATCAGTTCAACTTCTCTAATTCTTTACCTCTCAAGCAGTAAAAAAAGAGAGTCTAATCGGGATTAGCCCAACTCAATCCATGATCCGGCTCCCTTTGAATCTTCCATTGATAAACTTAGATTAAACGCACTCCCAGAAATCCATTATTCAATTCGCAGAACTATAATTCAAGTCAGGACAAGTCCAATTGAAGTCTCATTGTGCCAAAGAGAAAGGAAAATGCAGAGTGATGTGAAGTTAGGCGAAGGGGTCGACGAATTGCAAGCCTGAATGACCAATATGTTTCATTGTCAATGATTGAGTTTAGCTGATTCAACCCTGAGGCTTTTTCGCTCATGCCTCAAATGAAAATGGCCGGAACTTCCGGCCATTTTCAAATATCATGTTTCAGAATTTACTTCTGTACAACCATTCTGTGAGTTGATTGAACTCCGTCGACGATAAGCTCTACCAGATAAATACCCGGTGCCAGTTCATTGTCCAGAACAACTTGGGTATTGAGGTAGCTGTCTGTGAAGAAAGTTTCGTTCCAAACCTCATGGCCCATGCCATCCAAAATACGGGCACGAACATCGCCTTCCAAAACCTCATTAACATAGAGCATAAACTCATCACCTCTGTTGGGGTTCGGATAGATGTTGATTTGATTCTCGGCAAAACGACCATCTGTTTCAACACCCTCTTCATTCTCCATGACCATACCAGAAGAAGAAATCAGCAAACACGCAACTGGTCCCCATGGGGTTGTAAAGCCATTGGTTAGCGTAGACCTGATGCGCACATTGTATGTTTGACCTAAAGCAAATCCTGCTGAGGCACTCAGCGTGATGTTCTGGTTGGTGCCACCATTTAAATAGAAGGCTGGTTGTGACAAATCCGCCCGCTGGAATTCCCATTCATAATTGGAAATTGCACAAACAGTTGCATTGGTGCGCACCTGAGATCCCAACAAACGGGCTGATGGACAATCCTGAGAAGTGTTCAAAAAGATAGCGGTCATCGGCATGATGGTCGCCGAGCATAAAACCTGACCTGGTACCACAAGCGCTTCACCAACTCCATTACCCACAGTCAGATTGTAGATGGCATCAACACGCACAGAATAACTATCCCCTGCAGGAAGACCAGTCACCTGATTCAAGATACAGTTTGTACTTGATACAGTTCTTGAATAAGTTAATCCTGTTGTATTGGAGGTAAAATTGTAGGTGTAACCAGATGCCAGAACATTCATTCCTTTGAACGTAGAGCAAATGCTGTAGTTACCGGTGCTATTGAAACATGCTCCCGGCTTAAGGGCATTGATGCAAATAATGAATGTGCCTGCACCCAAAGAGGAGTTGTTGTTTCTCACAGCAACATAGTATGTCTGACCAACAGTTAATCCGGTATAATTAAGGAATTCATTGCCTTTGATGTTGTTCTGATAATTCTCAACATTAATAAGATTTCCACTATTATCCTGAAGCTCTATGAGAACGTCGGTTGTAGTTGTGGTAACCCGGCAACGAATACCTGGTTCTGTTGCAACAAATTTGTACCACACATCCTGACCGCCTTGAACTACTGTTGATTGTGCTTCGCTAGAAACAGTTGCGCCTGCTAATGTTCCTGTTGTGCCAGTACACTGGTTTACCGGATAAAGAGTAAGCGCTGTTGCGTTTACATAAAAATCATTCGCAACGTTCGAACAATTGTCATCTATCACTCCGTCACAATCATCATCCGCATTGTTGCAAAACTCGAGTGCACCCGGATAACGACTTGGGAAATTGTCAAAACAATCAAGGTTGTTGTTTACATAACCAGCGGGTTGAGAACAAGCCTGAACCGCTATAGCTGGATTACCAAATCCGTCGCCATCGCCGTCGAGATAATACCAAGGACCTGCATTGTCATCAACCTGGCCATCGCAATCGTCATCTAGTGAATTACATAGCTCTGTCTGACCGGGATTAATCAGCATATTGTTGTCGTTACAATCACCTGAGCACGTAGTGTATCCATCTCCGTCCTGATCAAATCCTTCATCAATCGTTCCATTGCAATTGTCGTCAATGCCATTACAAAACTCGCCGTTGGTTGGATAAACCGCTGCATTATTGTCATTGCAGTCGCCTTCACAAGTGGTATATCCGTCGCCGTCAACATCAAAGCCTTCATCAATACTTCCATCGCAGTCATCATCAACGTTGTTGCATGATTCAGTTGCTCCAGGATAAACCGATGAGCTGTTGTCATTGCAATCGCCTCCGCAGCTGGTGTAACCGTCTCCGTCGGTGTCATACCCTTCATCTATTGAACCATCACAATCATCATCAATGGCATTACATAACTCCGCCGCTCCTGGATAAACCAATGCGTTGTTGTCATTGCAATCTCCGGCACAAACGGATACGCCATCTCCATCGGCGTCGCTATTCTCGTCTATACTACCATCACAATCATCATCAAAACCGTTGCATAGTTCTGTCGCTCCTGGATTGATAGCTGCATTTGAATCATCACAATCACCTGCACAATTGCTGTATCCATCGCCATCTGCATCCTGGTTCTCGTCGATCTGACCATCACAATCATCATCAGAACCGTTGCAAACTTCCTGTGCTCCCGGATTGATAGAAGCAACACTCTCATTACAGTCGCCATTGCAACTTGTGTATCCGTCATTGTCTAGATCATATCCTTCATCTATCGTTCCATCACAATCATCATCTGTTGCGTTGCAAGCTTCCACTTCACCAGGATTAACGTTTGCGTTATTGTCATTGCAATCGCCACCGCATGACGTGTAGCCGTCGCCATCCAGATCAAAGCCTTCATCAATGTTACCATTGCAATTGTCATCTGAATTATTGCATGACTCTGAGGCACCAGGATTAATTGCGTTGTTGCTGTCGTTGCAATCGCCCGCACAAACAGTGTAGCCATCACCATCGACATCAAAGCCTTCGTCTACTGATCCGTTACAATTATCATCTGTGTTGTTGCATGTCTCAGCTGCACCTGGATTCACCGCTGCATTGTTGTCATTGCAATCGCCTTCGCAGGTAGTGTAACCATCATTATCCAGATCGAATCCTTCGTCAGTTGATCCATCGCAATCATCATCAATATTGTTGCAGAGTTCAGCCGCTTCAGGATTTACGTTGAAATTGTTGTCATCACAATCACCGTTGCATGAAGTGAAACCGTCACCATCGGCATCGAAGCCTTCGTCGGTGGTTCCGTCGCAATCATCATCAACATTGTTGCATGTTTCAACAGCACCCGGATAAATCTGGTTATTGTTGTTATTACAGTCACCTTCGCATGAAGTAAAGCCATCACCATCCTGATCAAAACCTTCATCAATTGTGGCGTCGCAATCATCATCGATGTTATTGCAAGTTTCTGTTGCGCCAGGATAAACCTGATTGTTGCTGTCGTTGCAGTCACCCGCACAAATAGTGTATCCGTCGCCGTCAGTGTCATATCCTTCGTCTATTTGACCATTGCAGTTTTCGTCTGCGTTGTTGCAAAGTTCGAAGGCCCCTGGATAAGATAAAGCATTGTTGTCGTCGCAATCGCCATCGCAAGTAGTGTAGCCATCGCTATCAAGATCGAAACCTTCATCCACCGAGCCGTTGCAATTGTTATCAACGCTATCGCAGATTTCGGTTGCTTGCGGATTAATCGCGGCAGCGGCATCATTGCAATCACCGGCCTGATTCACAAATCCACTAGGCTGTGTGCAAGACTGTGTGCTTACAGATGCATTTCCAAATCCATCACCATCCGCATCCTCATACCAGGTGGCAGCATCGCCGACAGTAATATATTCGGTTTTGGTTTCTCCATCACTTCCGCCGGGTCCGGTCGCTGTCAATGTTACAGTATAAGTACCGGCTGTGTTATACACCACAGCAGGATTCTGCTGAGAGGATGTGCCTGGAGTACCACCACCGAATGTCCAAGACCATGCATTTGGTGAACCCGTTGAGAGGTCACTGAAATTGATTGTTCCGCCAGCACAAACTGAGGTCTGGCTTGCACTGAAATCAGCTACAACATTCGGCACAACACTTACACAATCTCCGTAAGTCGTGAGCGTGTTGTGGTTGAGATCATTGATCACATCAACGATATTGCTGATGCAAACCGAATTGCCCGACAAAGAGCTGTAATAAACTCTAATAACAGGTGTTGGAACTGAATACATGGGTATTTCAGAATTGCTGTTACTCATAACAGCCAGTGTATTTCCGCCATTTTCCCAATGAAGGTGAGCGCTCCATGTTGCAGTAGGCAATAAACTTTCAATCGATAGAATGCTTGCATTGGAGAGATCAACCTGAAATGCCACCACCTGATTTTGCGGATTTGTGATGTAGAGATCAAAATACTGACTTGTGGTATTCAGATTCGTCAAGCCAAGAGTTACGTTTTCTGTTTGGTCAATGAACTCAGGATCCCAGTTGCATGAGGTATACTCCAATGGAGGTACACCGAGATCTTGCTGCTGGTGTATACAGGTACCAGCATTTGCAGCATCAGCAATTGTAATTTCACCATCGGCATTGAGGTCGTTGCAGGGTGTTGCAGTTGTTCCGCCATTTACGGCAGCTTCAGCATACAAATGCTCATCAAATGCAGTGAAAAATCCATCCTGGTTGAAGTCACCTTTGATGACAACACCCGGGCAATTGCCTTCACAGTCTTCATAGACATTTCCGAAAGGCGTGCCCAAACAGTCCTCAATTATTGGACAAGCTGTAATACTCTTAGTGAAATTGATCACTGCGTTTGTGACCGGGTCACGCTGGAAACTAACACAAACCTGCGCCCAGTTGTTGTCATATCGTAACTCATAACGCCCAAGAGCATCTGGAGCCTGATTCCAATTGGTGCGGATTACAAGAAAATATGATCCGGCAGGAACATCGGTGATATCAATCCACTGACAAGTTAAACTTGAAGAATAAATATCTGCACATCCCGCGGTGATACCCATATTGCTACATCCGTATTGCGCTGTGATTCCGGCAGGGCAAGACAAGTCCAGCACACAGAAACCATTTTTGTATCCGAGATCAGGCATAGGCTCTCCATCCTGATTGAACAACAGATATTCAGCATAACCCTCATAGTGATAGTGGTTGTGACAATTGTCGTATTCAAATTGAGGATTGCTCGCATTCGGAACACCGATGTAGTAATCCTGAGTTCCAATGTTCGCTATACGCGTTGTGAAACGAATGATCTGACGCTGACCTAGACCTTGAAGGCATCCTTCATTTACAAGACATGCATCAGTACCATTGATGGTTGTTGATGTCATTGAAGAAAACATAGATGCCTGATCAATTAAGAGGTCTGGACCGAGAGTAGTGCAATTGGGGTCGCCATTGTAGTAACATGGACCGGGAATTCCGGCAAGCGGTGCATAGTTGCATGCAAGAACGTCCATGCAGCCTACCGCTGCACCTGTGAATTCAAAAAGCACCTGGTATTCTTCACCTGCACAACTGCCTTCCGATCCAACCCTTATATAATATGTTTCACCGGCCGCAAGAAACATATTGACTTCGGCCTGAACACCACAGAAATCATCATTGTATTGCACGGTGGCTTCTATGGTGTTGTCAAAAAACGCCATGTTGCAATAGTCATAAACCCAAATCTTGGTATCACAAGTGACAAGATTGCAGGTAGAAATGCGATAGTTACCGTTTGATGCTGCTGTAAATTCATACCACGAATTGTCGAAAGGAACATCGTTTAATCCAAGAGAGGCCGTAAGTGGGTTATCACAGCTCACACCGCTAGGACAGTTTATATACCTGATATCTTGTGAAGAAAAGCTCGCTCCATTGGCAACCTGAATTCCATTGACATATACCTTGTAATTACCGGATCCTGTAAGTCCATTCCCCGCTGAGTCGTAAATTTCAAAGCGGTGACAAGTATTGGCAACGCAGAATGATGCATCATTCGCCGTTCCTGAAGCGACAACTACTTCGTTTTCATCAAACATAGACCAACTCGTTTGCGAAGGATTAGCATCCGGAGTAATATCCACAGTCACAAACTGTCCTGATGTAATCTGAACGTTATTATTCGTTTCCGAGTCACTTCCGTTGGCATCTGTCACAGTAAGAGTAGCAGAATAAGTGCCTGGTGAAGGGTAAACAACAACGGGATTTTGAGCAGTAGATGTGGATGGAGAGCCGCCAGGAAATGACCACGAATAACCGGTAATGTTACCGGAACTCGTGCTGGTGTATTGGATGTTGAGACAGTTCTGTCCGGAAGGTGCATAGCCAAACTGAGCCGTGAGTATCGGATAGACGCAACTTCCGTTATTGGAAACTGCGCAAGGAGAATAGTTGGTTGCCATAGGGTCCGTGCAGCCAAGAGATCCGTTAGAGGTTACCTGAATCTGGAACCCACCCGTTACTGAATTGTATCCCCCCGCCTGAATGATATAGTTATTTCCTACCACCAAAGAGCTGCAGGCAAGAGCAATGTATGAGCGGTATGTTCCGCCGTAATCATCATTACAAGCAAGCTGTGTACCTCCGCAAGCGGTAAAAATTGCAATACGGGTATCGGTATTGGTTCCCAGCTGGGTTTCAACAACGATGTTTCCTCCCGTGTAAAGAAAGGAAAACCAGATATCGCGAATAGCGCTGCTTCCGCCACAACTCGGGTTGGGGCCGTTGGTAACAGTATTTGCGTTGCTGGTAGTAATATACCCTCCATTCACTGTCAACGGAATAGCGTTGGAACAGATGTCATTGGCCGGAGCCTGAGAATAGAGGTTAAAAGCGCTTAGGACGAATATCGCCACTAACAGAAGGTAACGTTTTGCCATCGCAGAGATTTTGATTTTTGGTTAACTAAAAAAGCAGGCTATTACAAATGTAATTACATTTATTAACAAGCACAATTCATTTTTTAAATCAATAGCAGTTTTCCTAAAATTACCCTTGACTCACGAATACTCCCGACTACTCCAATATTCTTCATTTACTTCGCCAACCCAAAATCACGAACGATGATCTCCAAAGAATCAGATAAAAAACTTTTTTTGTTGGATGCCTATGCACTCATTTTCAGGGCATACTACGCTTTCATTAAAAACCCCAGGATCAATTCAAAAGGATTGAACACTTCCGCCATGTTCGGTTTTACGAATGTCCTACTCGACATTCTAAGGAATGAAAAACCATCACACATGGCCGTGGTATTTGATCCACACGAAGAGACGATTCGGGTTGCGGATTACCCGGAATACAAGGCGAACAGAGAGGAAACGCCAGAAGACATCAAACTCGCCTTTCCATATATTATCCGTATCATCCAAGCCATGAATATTCCGGTTTACCAGATCAGCAAATACGAGGCAGACGATGTTATCGGGACACTTGCAAAAAAGGCAGAAAAAGAAGGGTTTGTGACGTATATGATGACCAGTGACAAAGACTATGGTCAACTCGTGTCAGAAAACATCTTCGTATTCAGGCCCGGCAGAGCTGGTAATGAAGCTGAAATACTAGGACCAGCTGAGGTTTGCGAACGATATGGCATTGAACGCGTTGAGCAGTTGATAGATATTCTGGGTATGATGGGTGATGCGGTTGACAACATTCCGGGTATTCCGGGTATTGGTGAAAAAACCGCGCAAAAGCTCGTTCAGGAATTCGGCTCTGTCGAAGGCCTTCTGGAAAACACTGAAAAGCTTAAAGGAAAACAAAAAGAGAATGTAGAGAACAACAAAGAGATTGCATTGCTCTCAAAAAAACTGGCTACCATTATCATCGACTCTCCTGTCGATTTTGAAGAAGAGAATTTGCGTGTAAAAAGTTTCAATGATCAACTTATCAATGAAGTTTTTGAAGAACTTGAATTCAGAACCCTGCTTAAAAGAGTAAGTGGATCAGCAACGAGCAACGAATCCAAACAAGGCGAACTATTTGCGCAAGGCGAAGTGGAAACCATCGCAGAGAAAGAAGCAGCAGCTGTTTCTAATCTCAAAAGCATTGCTGATGTTCCGCATGAATACCGACTTGTAAAAACAGAGCCCGAAATCGATGAGCTCATTCAGGCTCTGACAAAAAGTACTTCATTCTGTTTCGACACCGAAACAAGCGACCTGGAGCCTGTTAATGCAGAACTTGTTGGCATGTCATTCTCTGTTAAACCCCATCAGGCCTGGTACGTAGCAGTGCCACGCAATTTCGAAGCAGCAAAAGGTATGCTATCCAGGTTTCAGGGAATATTTGAAGATACCAGCAAAGAATTGATTGGGCAGAATTTTAAGTACGATTATAAAATGCTTCTGAAATATGGCGTACATGTAAAAAATAAAGTATTTGACACGATGCTTGCGCACTACCTTATCAATCCGGATGGAAAGCACGGCATGGACTTTTTGAGTGAAGTTTATTTGCATTATTCGCCTGTTTCAATTGAGACCCTGATCGGAAAAAAAGGCAAATCGCAAGGCAGCATGTCTGATCTGCAGCCAGAGGAAATTTTGGATTATGCAGCCGAGGACGCAGATATCACTTTGCAACTGAAAAATATTTTTGATCCGGAGTTGAAGACAGGACGTTTGCGTGAAGTATTTGATGAGATTGAAGTGCCTCTGATCACGGTGCTTGCAGACATGGAATGGGAAGGAGTAAAAATTGACGAACAATTCCTAAACGAATACAGCACCGAACTTCAAAAAGATATCTCATTGCTCGAGACCGCAATCTGTGAGCTCGCCGGCGAAACATTCAATATTGATTCTCCGAAGCAACTTGGAGTGGTGCTTTTTGAAAAAATGAAAATCACGGATCAGATCAAAAAAACGAAAACAGGTCAATACAGTACAGATGAAGCAACACTCAGCAAGTTCGAACATGAACATCCTATCATTAGCAAGATTCTGGATTACCGTGAAATCAGAAAATTAAAATCTACATATGTTGATGCATTGCCCGCCATGGTAAATAAGATCACCGGGCGAGTGCACACCAATTATATGCAAACTGTTGCTGCCACGGGACGCTTGTCTTCCAACAATCCGAACCTTCAGAACATTCCAATTAGAACAACACGGGGTAAAGAAATCAGAAAAGCATTTATCCCTCGTGATTCTGAATACACAATTCTTTCTGCAGACTATTCTCAGGTTGAATTGCGAATCATCGCAGCTTTAAGCAATGACGAGGCTATGTGTGAAGCATTCAGCCATGGCGAAGACATACACAAAGCCACGGCTGCTAAAGTATTTGGAGTGCCTCTGAGTGATGTGACGAAAGAAATGCGCAGCAAGGCGAAGGCTGTCAATTTCGGAATCATTTACGGACAAGGCGCATTCGGTCTAGCACAAAACCTGGGCATTTCGCGCAGCGAAGCAAAACAAATCATTGATTCCTATTTCCGCGAATTCGCGAGTCTCAAAAACTACCAGCAAGAAACGATCGAAAATGCGCGTAAAACAGGTTACATCGAAACGCTTATGGGTCGTCGGAGGTATTTGGCCGACATCAACTCCGCCAATGCAGTGGTCCGTGGATTTGCTGAACGAAATGCCATCAACGCGCCTATTCAGGGATCCGCAGCTGACATCATCAAGATTGCCATGATCAACATTCACAGGATCATGAAATCAAAAAATATGAAGTCAAAAATGATCATGCAGGTCCATGATGAATTGGTTTTTGATGTGCACCTAAGTGAAGTGGAGGAAATGAAATCACTAGTAAAAGAACACATGATCATTGCTGTACAAATGAGAGTTCCACTTGTGGTAGACATGAACACAGGAAGCAATTGGCTGGAAGCGCATTAATGCAGAGCTAAATTGTCCGCCCAGTGCAACTGATTACCTCCGGAAAAAACTTGCTACTTGGCTTCAACTCCGGTCACACCCAATTTTGCTGCTTTTAGTTTTTCCAGTTCCGCACGCGCAACTTCAACTTGTTGCTGCTCATCTTTTATAGCGGATTCATTGTTGCTGATTTCGCGCTCAAGATCCTTGATTTTGGATTCGTGATCAGATATATCTCTGCGGTAGTCTTCCTTTCTGCCCTCAAGTTTAGTCTTGTTCCGCTCCTCTTCAATGATGTCGTTTTCGGCCTCTGTAACCTCTTCAGCAGTATCTGTTTGCTTGTCGCGCAGTTTTTCCATTTTACCCCTTAGCTTCTCCAGATCTTTGATTACGCGCTCTCCTTCCTTAGTATTCAAAGAACCCGATGCATTGAGTTTGTTGTATTCCACTTCTTTGGTGCTAATTAATTTCTGCTGAGCATCCACTTCTTTCTGCGCTTGCTCTGCAGCCTTCTGACGATTCTGCAATTCAGAATTAGACAATTTAATTTTACTTTCACTTTCATTGATTGCTGAATCCGCGTCACGGAGTTTTTCATTGTTCTTGTCGATAATCGCTTTGTTGTTCTTTACTTCGCCGTGAAGCTTCTCATGCTTTTTGTTTAGCTTCTCTAGGTCATTCACCTGGGTATCATAAAATTTCTGGTGGTCAGCAATTTTTTCATCATAGTATTTGATATAAAAGTCCTTCGCCTGTGTTGAAACTGAAGCTCTCATTTTCATGATCTCTTCGGAATTGGTTGAATTCGACAAGAACATCCCTTTCTTTTCAAGAATAAGAGTTAGTCGTGTTGCATCTCCATCTTTGTCTACCTTGTAATGCACAATCAATGAATCACTAGTCCATTCGGATATGAGAGAAAGAGGCGAAGAATAAAAACCGGATACTTTCTTGCACTCCATACCGTATCGGGTTTTGAGCCAGTTTTTCCACTCTTTGTTGTAGGAGCCTTCGTCAGCCGTAATGAGTACGGTGCTGGCCGGAGCCGTTCTATCACGAAACGAAACCGGCGATTCCTCGAAAACAATAAATGGTGTATTCATCAGTGCACGCGAATACACATCAGGTTGAGCGATTGCAACTATTCCACAGCATAACAGGACGAAGAGAGCCAATGATTTCTTTTTCATAGGAAAATACATGTTGGCCAAAGTTAATGTTCAAGTCCAACGTGCCACAGATGAAAAATCATGCCATACCTGTAATCAAAATTGAATTCCATGATGTAGATTTGCCCCTCAATTTTTTTCCGGCACCTATAGCTCAGCCGGTTAGAGCATCTGACTCATAATCAGAGGGTCCCTGGTTCGAGCCCAGGTGGGTGCACAAACAGATTTGCTACACAAAAAAATGTGTAGCTTTTTTTTGCAAAAACTATTCGGTATGAGAATACCGTTCCATTTATCACGAGGGCCCAAAAAGCGACCTGCAATCAATGGGACAGCCACAGTAGATTATTGGATTATGAGTGGTATCAGCCTTTCCATGGACCCTTGCCGTATGCGAATGATAAAATAACCAGGCGATAGTCCTGTCAATGGAAAATCTACTTGCTTCTTGCCGGTGTCATCAAATGAATACTGAATACCCTTTACCCGTTGTCCTATGACATCAAAAAGAGAGAGATCCAGAATCCCGCAACGAGAAGATAGCGAAAGTGTAACGAGATCGTGAGCCGGATTGGGATAAAGATTCAATACTTGCATTTCATCTTGATCCGGAACGTAAGCAGGCCCTGCAGGCAAGACGATTGGGCTTAAATTATCCGGGAGGATTAAATCTTCATTGGTTAATGACAAAAATGGAATGTCCTTGTTTAAGAGTATTGTTTGTCCTTTATTACTTGTGTAATTCTCCGTGTTAATGCTGTTCACATAAATCCATTGCGAGATCACCGACTGCGTTGTTATGGTGCACAACAGATATCCATTTTGTGTTTGTTCGATCCATTTGATATGCGGATTTGCTTCCAGAAACGCAGCAACATCAGCAACTGTATGTGGTGACGATGTAGTTGCACATACCGAAATTTCAACGCCGGCTGAACCTGTTTGGTTGGCAGCATTATAATCTGCTAAAGGCAAATCACCAGCCCATGAGCTGTGATAATCACCGGCAATACTCAGCACATCATCAATTTGTTCCGAATGAATGAATCGCAATAAGGAATCCCTTTCACTCCGGTATCCTTCCCAGTTGTCGCTGTTTAATGGAATTCCGGAGGTGTTCAGCGCCTTGTTCATCATCACACTATTGAGTATCACTTTCCACTGATCATCAGTCGCAGTGGCAAGTTGTTGCTTCAGCCAGTTGAACTGATCATGGCCAAGTATAGTTCTTGATGTATCGTCGATTTCTTCCGAAGCAGCCGACACCTGTTGCATCCTTCCTTCCATTCTGGAATCGACAAAGACAAGACGCATTAAATTTTCTATTTCATATGTGCGGTGAATCAATGTGTCCGGATTTTCGCGAATGGGCATCCATTCATAATATGCTTTTTTGGCTGCCGATTTTCTTTGTTGCCAGTTACTAACATTGTTGTCATGATCAGGCGAACCGTTTACCCACGCGTCATTCGCAAACTCGTGATCGTCCCAGATTACATACCAAGGATATTGTCTTCTCAGCCACTGCGCATCAGGATCACTGGCAACCTGTGCGTGTCTTCTCCGATAATCATCAAGCGTATATGCAGTATGAGGAGGATCATGTAATCTGCCACCGGGGCCTGCACCCGTGCTGTATTCGTAGTAATAATCGCCCAAATGAAAAACAGCTTGCAAATCATTTCGCAATGCAGCATTGCGATAGGCATTGTAATAACCGCTTTCATAATTCGAACACGAAAATGCAGCGAAAGTGAATCGATCGGCCTGTATAGGTAGCGTATGTGTTCTGCCAACATCACTGCGGATTCCATGCAATTCAAAATAATAATAATACCACTGATCAGGAGTCAGCTGATTCACTTCGACTTTGACAGTATAGTCCTTTTCAATGCTAGTAGTTGATGTGCCAAATTGGTCAACCATAAGAAATTCAGGATCAGTCGATATCACCCACTGAACTGTCTCTGATGCAACTGGATTATTTACGGTAAGTCTGGTCCAGAGAATAACCTCTTGAGAAGTCGCATCACCTGATGCGACGCCATGTAAGAATGGACTTAACTCTTCAGCACATTGTGCGTTCAGAACATCAAAGGTTAACCACAATGAAAGCGCAAGGATAATCCTTCCATGCTTCAATGAAATTTTAGATTGTCGGCAGAGTATTTTCAAAATCGAATTATATATCATGTCAGCTATACATCTATCATCATGCATTGACTTGAATCACCTTTTCGTTCGATCTGATGAATTTTCCAATGGGCCTCTGGCAACTTTCAGGCAAGCTATGTGCTACACATAACGACAGATAAGCGTTGAGTGAAGCCTCTTCTACCGCGACCAACAATCCTCCGCTGGTTTGCGGATCACACAACGTGAACAATTGCTTTGCATCCATCGTACTCATTCTGGATGCATAATGACTGTAGTTTTTTGTAGTCATATCCGGATAGATAAACTGATCCAGATATGTAGTCAAAAAAGGATAAACGGGAATATGAGAAAATTGTATTTCCGCCGATAATCCAGATCCTTCGCACATTTCCATGAGATGTCCGACAAGACCGAAACCGGTAACATCTGTCATGGCGTGAACACCTTCCAATTGACCTAAATCTTCTCCGATACGATTAAGCGTACTCATGTAAGAAACGCATGTCTCAAGGTGCTGTGTGTCGGCCAAACCCTTCTTTGCAGCGGTGGTGATGATGCCATTGCCTAGCGGTTTGGTTAGAAATATTAAATCCCCTTCCTGCGCACTATTGTTGCGTTTTATGTTTTGACGCGATACCAGACCGCTCACTGATAAACCGAAAATCGGTTCCTGACTTTCTATGCTGTGCCCACCTGCCAGAGTTATTCCTGCCATGCGACAAATGAATCGAGCTCCATCAAGAACTTCTTTTGCCAAATACGTAGGCAGTTTGTCTAAAGGCCAGCCCAATATGGCAAGCGCCGTGAGCGGCTTTCCACCCATCGCGTAAACGTCACTCAAGGCATTTGTGGCAGCTATTTTTCCAAAAGTTCTAGGATCATCAACTACGGGCATAAAAAAGTCTGTAGTGCTGATAAGACAATCGCCGTTGCCCAAATCAACCACCGAAGCATCATCGTTGGTGTCGTTGCCAACAATAAGTCTCGGATCTAAAGGAAATTCCTCCGTCGTTCCTATGATTTCACGCAAAACCGCAGGTGCAATTTTGCAACCGCAACCGGCACCTTTGCTAAATGCAGTAAGTCGAATCACTTCATTCTCCGCCATAGTTTCAACTCAGTTTTTTCATCGTGTTTATGATCATTTGTGCGATGTCATCCGGTTGTTTACCTGTGATATCAAGATCAAATAATACTTTGCCGTTGTTCTGTTCCAATGAATGCGTATAGGTCTTGTCGTAATATTCGAGCAGCGGTTTCACCCACCCCTTCAAGTCACCCGCAAGCAAAGCATCGATGCTTTCCTTCACATTTTCACCACCCATCCTTTTGCGAATACCGTTGGTTTTTTCAATCAATTCTTCTTGCGGAAAGTTTCCGTATTCGCGAATGACTCTCTCCATCCGTTCTTCTATGGATCTTTGCAACTCTATCGTTTCTGCATTCATCATTTGCGTGTACCATGCATCGGGTATACGCAGTCTGCCAATAAAACGAGACTCTCCTTCTACCCAAATCACCGCACCATTAAAGCCTGTGATTTGCCAACCAAGCACATTCTCAAAATGTTCCTGAGTTGGTGCTTCAGGCTGACCAAGACCTCCGAATGCGGATCCTTTATGACTCGCAAGAAACTCCAAGTCCAACACCTTTTCGTCGCGTCTTTTCAATGCATGAAGCACTTCTGTTTTTCCCGACCCTGTTTTTCCTGTAACAACAATGACCTTATTATTGCGTTTAAAGTTTTCGAGACAGAAATTCCTGTATGACTTGTATCCACCACTCAGCAGTTTGATATGAAACCCGGAAAGTTCAAGCAACCACGCCATGATGTTGCTTCTCATTCCTCCTCTCCAGCAATAGATTAACACTTCCCGCTTTGCGGAAAGTTTTTCAGCACGCCCGATATAATCTGCAAACTTGTGCCCAACCAGGGTAAACCCCTTTTTGACAGCTTCCTCCTGCCCGTGTTGTTTATAGGTAATCCCTACTTCATGGCGCTCTTCGTTGTTCAGTAACGGAAAACTTATTGCGCCCGGAATATGACCCTGCTGATGTTCACCTTCACTTCGGATATCAAGTATCACGCTTCCCTGTTTGCGGGCATGCTCCATCCACCGCTCTATTTCCAGATGATCTATCACGTGCTAAAAGTACACCCGGTGAGGAAATGATTTTGGAACAAAAAAGTCCCGGTAAACCGGGACTTTTTTCAATTCTTTGATTCGATTTATCTTCCATCTCCATCGAGCAAATTGCCCAATCCTCCGAGAATACTTCCTTCTTCTTTCCTGCGAACACCTCCGTAGGTCATGATGCGTGATGCAAGACGTGAAATCGGCAATGTCTGCAACCAAACAGTACCGGGACCGCGAAGTGATGCGAAAAACACACCTTCACCACCGAACAAAGTATTTTTAATTCCACCCACGAACTGAATATCGAAATCTACTTCCTGTGTATATGCCACTACACAACCGGTATCAATACGGAGATGTTCTCCGGGATTTAACTGACGCTCGATGATGTGTCCTCCCGCATGACAAAAAGCCAAACCATCACCCTCTATTTTTTGCATGATGAAGCCTTCACCACCAAAAAGTCCTGTTCCGAGTTTTTTCTGCAACTGAATTCCGACAGAAACCCCTTTTGCAGCGCAAAGAAATGAATCCTTCTGACACACAATTTTACCATTGTATTTCTGAAGATCAAGAGGAATAATTTTTCCCGGATAAGGCGAGGCAAAAGCGACCCGCGCTTTGCCCTGACCACTGTGGGTGTAGGCAGTCATGAAAAGACTTTCACCGGTTAGAAGGCGTTTTCCTGCACCAACGAGCTTATTAAAAAATCCGCCACCGCTATTGCTTCCGTCGCCGAATATTGTGGTCATCTGAACACCGTCTGTCATATACATAAAAGCGCCTGCTTCAGCTACCACTGTTTCCTGCGGATCGAGCTCTACTTCTACACATTGCATTTCTTCTCCAAAAATGCGGTAGTCAATTTCATGGTTGGATATCATAATTTTTGATTTTAATCGGCCAAATGTAAATAGAAAGAAATTTGTTACATTTGGTGAGTCAAGTCCTTAACAACTCTTACAATATGTGCTCACGTGTGTTCTTATTGAGCGTATCTCTCATTGTTTTTGCAGCGGACTTATTCGCTCAGAACTCTCCATCATTGCTTCAGTCGCCGGAGTTTATGCAACAAACCTCCGCTTCCATGAATGCTGCAGAATGGACAGAAAATATCTCGCGCCGCACACTATACAGCACTACCTGGCAGCATCAGGATGGCAGAATCCGCGCTGAATACTGTGAGCGACCCATCAACTACATCGATGCACAAGGCGTTTGGAAGAGAATCTGCAAGGATGCCAGGGCTTCAGGTGATCAATGGATCGCCTCATCACAACCGTTTCCTGTATCCATCAAAAACAATGGCGCAGCCATTCTGAATTACGGTTCAAGCACACCAGTCACAGTTGGAGACAATTGTGTATTCAATGGCGCGAAGGTTGATATTGTTTTGCATCCTGTGGAAGAAAATCCATTGACTGAATTTGTTTCTGATGAGTTCGTTGAAGGTGTTCGAAAAAGATTTAAGCTTCGGGAAAACGGCGTGAAGTATCAATATGAACTCAATCAGATTCCAGTTTGTGGGGAGGATTACTTCGTTGTGGAAGAATCTTTCAATACACCGCATGGTGCGCGATTCGTGCGCGACGAAATGCATGGCTTTTTGAAGGACAATGTATGGTTCGGGAATTTGCACATCAGTGATGCGGTTGGAAAAAACATTTCATTCGTGCAAGGTGCGTTGTGTTATGATCAGTCGGGTTCGCAATGTCTCGCAGGATATCAATATGAACTTTTGCCGGATGGCAGTGGGGTATTAAAAACTCTGGTGCCCTCTGAGTGGATTTCCTCCCCTGACCGTAGTTTACCAATTATCATTGATCCACTCATTACCGGACCACTCGCAGCATGGGGCGATGAACTGATGAACTCCTGCCTTATTCCTCAATACAACGTAGACAGTTTGCTTGTAACAATTCCCGGCCAAATTACAGTCACGGCATTTTACGTAACAACGAGTTTTTATGCAGACCCATTTACTTCCGCAGTAAAAGGAGATGGCGCAATGTTTTTCTCTACGGATTGTGACACCACCACATTGTTTGAAGTGCAGGGGCCAGAAGCAAATACTGCAGGTATCGCCTATCTGTATATGTTCGATTTCCGCAATCCGATGTTGTGCTGTATCAGTCCTTCATGCAGCGATCAGTCATTCTATTTCCGAATGCACTTGGGCAGATACACCCCAGAAGGGGATTGTAATGCCACATACATTTATTACAACAACGTCACAGAATGGCCATTCACTGCATTTGTTGAAGGATATACAGTAGAAACATACGGTCCGCAATGGAATGTGAGCAATACAGCAATCTGCTCCACACAATGCGAATTCATAGGTAAAGCCAGAGTGCATTACGGCGTTCCACCATATACTTTTACTCATCCATGGGCAACAGAACCAACAGTGGCTGAAGAACCAACTCCATGTGATATCTCCAATAAAATTGTTGATGTAACCCTGAGCTGGCCTGGATGCCCACAATATTGTCCAGATCCCTTTTCGCTTGATGTGGCAGGCCCTGCCATCACAGATGCTTGTGGCAACGTTGCAGAAATCACCGTAGTGGAAACACTCAATATTAAACCGGCACCAAGTGTTCAAGCACCGAATCCAGTTATCTGCGCCAACGAAGACTTCGTGATTCAATTCTCATCATGTGCTCCTGACTATGAAATTCATTGGGATGGCGCAACAGGAAGTGGCACAGGAGACTTACCTGTAAACCTCCCTAACAATGGCACCGAGATGGCCACTTACGATTACCAGGTGGTGTCGCGGTGGAATAATTGTGACTCTGACACGCTCAACCTTGAAGTGAATGTATTGCCACCACCTGATGCAGAATTCTTTGTGGCTCCTGATCCGGTAATGCAGAATATTCCGGCCTTGTTCTTCGATGAAAGCACGGTGCCAATCGGTGACATCACAGGATGGAGCTGGAGTATTGACGGGGCTTCACCGCAAAACAGTGGTAGTCTCGGCGAGTTTATTATTCCGACTACAGGCATTCATACCATGTGTCTGGAGGTTATGACAGAAGAAGGCTGCACCAATGTGCATTGTGAGGAATTTGAGGTGGTGACCGCCAATGTTACCGCTACCAATATTTTCACTCCAAATGGCGACGGCCTGAATGAGTATCTTCATTTCGTCAATCTGGAATTTTTCCCGGAAAGTCATCTGGATGTCTGGAACAGATGGGGAAACCTGGTTTATTCAGCAGACAATTACAAGAATAACTGGAACCCCAATGATCTTAGTTCGGGCACGTATTACTACATTCTCACTGTAAAATACTTCGGTACAATCGATGGTTATGTTCACATAACCCGCTGATTACTCTTCAACCAAAATTTCGAAATCGGTGAGTTCTACGAATTGTTCAACACGCTCGTTGATTTCATCTTTGGTGAGTTCAAGAAGGCGATCGGGGCCGAACTTTTCGCAAGTAAACGATGCCATAGCCGATCCGATGATAACCGCGCGCTTCATGTTTTCGAAGGAAATATTCTGAGACTGTGCGAGATATCCGATGAAGCCTCCGGCAAAGGTATCGCCCGCACCAGTCGGGTCAACCACTTCTTCTAAAGGCAGCGCCGGCGCGAAGAATACATTGTGCATATCAAATAGAAGAGCCCCGTGTTCACCTTTTTTAATGATCAGGTATTTCGGTCCCATGGCCAGAATTTTTTTGGCCGCTTTTACCAGTGAGTGTTCATTGGCCAGTTGACGCGCTTCTTCGTCATTGATCGTCAACACATCGATTTTGAGCAAAACCTTCATCAAATCGTCCAATGCCACGTTCATCCAAAAATTCATGGTATCCAATACCACAAGTTTCGGACGATTTGGAATTTGTTCAATGACACGCATCTGAACAGAAGGAGCCAAATTTCCGAGCATGAGAAAATCGCACTCCTGATAACTTTCAGGGACCACCGGATCGAAATCGGCCAATACATTCAAGTCAGTAATAAGTGTATCTCTTGAATTGAGATCGTAATGGTATTTGCCGGACCAGAAGAAAGATTTTTCGCCCTTTTTGATCTGTAGCCCGTCCTGATCAATCCCCCTTTGAGACATTTCATTGAGGAAATCTTGCGGAAAATCATCACCAACGACGGAAATTAGTCCGGAATTTTTCACAAAATGCGAAGCACAAAGAGTGATGTAGGTAGCGGCTCCGCCAATTACTTTTTCCTTACGGGCAAAAGGGGTTTCAATGGAGTCAAAGGCTACAGTTCCGACAGCAACGAGGTTCATAGGGTCAAAAAATTTTTCGCAAAGATATTGTTGTATGAGCCTGAAATCGTAATATTGCACCCCCTTTGAAAAAAGGCCCTTTGAAGTATCGGTGTTCTACTCCTCAGATTGTCAAAGAAAGGAGTGCTGAAATTGAGTCCTTTGACTGAAACTGTGAATGCAGTTTGATTCAAATTCCTCAGTAGCTCAGCTGGTTAGAGTCCCGCACCTGCGGGATTAATCATGGGGTCATGGAAATTAAATGTAATTTCCATTGAATTGAAATATTGCCTCAGAAGTACACCATGAATCGGTGTTCTAGTCCCGAAATTTCGGGATGGCTGAAGTTGAAGAACTTGACTGAAACTGTGAATGCAGTTTGATTCAAATTCCTCAGTAGCTCAGCTGGTTAGAG
>JBEIHH010000023.1:0-31042 GCA_040381475.1 Crocinitomicaceae bacterium
GCTCTACCAGGTGGGCGAAACGTATGGCAATCCAGAGTTGATATCATCCTACATCAGCAGTGGACAAATGGATGCACAATTCGACTTTAACCTCTACGATGCAGCTATAGACGCTTTTGCAAAAAACCAGACAGACTTCAAAAATCTGGAGCGTGTGATGGAAGAAAGTATGTCGTACTACGGCAACCACCACCTGATGGGCAATATCACAGGAAATCAGGATCGGGCGAGATTTGTTTCCTATGCTGATGGATCTGTACAATTTTCAGAAGATCCTAAACTCGCTGGCTGGACAAGAAAGATCGAGAATCAGGGAACGGATGGTTATACAAGGCTTTCCATGTTGAATACATTTCTCATGACAACACCCGGCATACCATGTATTTATTACGGTGACGAAATTGGTATGCCCGGAGCGAATGACCCTGACAACCGCAGGATGATGCATTTCGGCGATTGGAACAACGAACAGCAGCAACTGCATGACCTGACAGCAAAACTTGTAAAGCTTCGTCGCTCCAATATGGCGCTCACTTATGGCGATACCTTCATACTACGCAACGATGCAAGTTCCATCATTTATGTGCGTTCTTATCTGGGTAAGAATGTGGTGGTTGTATTACACAAACCCAATAGTGTGTTTGAACCTTATACTATCCCGGAGCCATTCAGCATTCAAAACCCGAATGCGCTGTCAGGCAAACACCTTCAAATCAATCAAGGCGCAATAAGCATGAATGATACTTCGAAAGAATGGGTCATGGAAGTGTTCTATTAAATCAGCTTTCGATTTATGCCGGCAGGAAAAAGGCTGTCGAAAATGTATCTCTTAGTATGGTGTTCTGCATGAACTGATCCTCCGATAATGACTGCCAAAGAAACCTATGATTTCAGCACGAGGTCTCGACTGTTTGAGAAAAACCAGATGATGTATCCAACTGCTATCAGCAATCCGGAAACTGTAGGAACCAACAACAACAAAGAATCCTCTGCATTCCAAAACAGTCTTACGAAAACAAGGACTGATCCGAACAAGTAGATACCACTTGTTACGAGGCCAATAAATAACCCCGGAATTTGTTTTTCAGGATAGCCATACCACAGACCAATGATATAGCCCCTGTGAGTACAATATCAGCCCGGGGAATCAATACCCTCACCAGTTCGTTCTGATCGAATATATTGCCATCACCCCATGTATATAATCCACTGGCTGTGGCAAAGATGCCGGTCAGTATGAATAGCCATGCGAATATTCTGTTCATTTATTGAATGATGCGAAAAGTGAGGTTGATGCGCGGCGTCAACACCTTGGCAGTTTTGGGAATTTGATGTTCCCATTTGTGCTGGGTTTCGCCCTGCATCAATACAAAACTACCATGTGTAAGCTCCACTTTCTCCACAGTTTTGTCTTGCAAATGCCGGAACTTAAATATACGACTCGCGCCAAAACTAACAGAGCCAATGACAGGATTGACGCCCAATTCCTTTTCATCATCTGAGTGCCAGCCATTGCTGTCTTTGCCATCGCGGTAGAGATTCAAAAGAACACTTGTAAATGACACATTCGCCTCCTCTTCTATTCTGCTTTTAATTTCAAGCAAATCGGGCGTCCATGCCTGAGGTTTCATTTGAATACCGGAATAAGTATAGGTCAGCTCATTATCGCCATACAGCGCGGTCAAACGAGGTACGTCGTAAATCTTTCCGAAAAACTTGATCTGATCTTGTTGCCAGATAATATTTTCAGTCAACGATTTGTAAAATCTGTTGCTGTCTTCCGGATTGAAGAAATCGGGAAAAAACAATGCTTCTCCATCCTTTGGCAAAATATTATAGCCTTTGGATTTTGAAATATACTTTGGATCAAACAATGTTGGGTGATGCACTATTCCATCTATAAACCGGGCACCATATTACACATTATCAGGTTGAACACAAAGTTGAAAACAATAGGAGATAAAATCAGAACCATGCATTACGCACATACTTTTTCCGCAGAACGAAACCTACTTCCTGCGTCTGTTGCGAAGAAAATTGTTCTTAGCTTAACCATACGAATAGACCATAGGAGGTCATAAACCAACTAACAGCACTTCACTTCAACTATGTATACGCAAAGAAGATATTCCTTTAAAAATGTCTTGATATGGACCAAACGAGAAATCATATTCTTCACCGTTTATGCCACATTGGTCACAGCCATTTACGACCTACTCGACGTGAAGTGGCTTCAGGTACCCTTGTCGCCCGTTGCATTGATAGGAACAGCAGTAGCATTCATGGTCGGCTTTCAGAACAACTCCGCCTATGACCGCATCTGGGAAGCCAGAGCCATTTGGGGCGGCATTGTCAATTCTTCCCGGTCATTGATTTTTACATTAAAAGATAGTTTCTATATACATCGTGCTGAGGATGTGCAGGATGAGTCCGATTACTCTCCTTCACCCAACGCTTCGATCTTCTTCAACTCTTCGTCGATGATTTCTTCAACCGATTTGCGCTCGGCTTCACTCAGTTTGGCGTCGAGTTTGGCCTGGCGCTTCAGGTAGCGGTACATGTCGCGCTTGTGTATTTCGTAAGCGATGAATACGGTGTATTTGCCTTCGGCATTCAGGAATTTCTCTTCTCCGATCTTGCGCAGATCTGCAATGGTGGTATTGGTCACCTCGCGGATCAGCGTCTGAAACTTATCATTGATCTCACTTCCTGAAGTGGTTTCGTTTTCATGTAGGTACTGGTCGGTCACTACCTTCATGCGTGTTTCCACCTGCTGCGCCAATTCCTTCTTCGCATTGAGGTCGGCCTTTTGTTTGGCTATATTTTCATCTGAACTGTCGCCCTTGCCCACGGCGCGGAAATAACGGTTCGAACTTTCATACTTGCTGCCCTGGAACGGCTCCTTCACCTTCTCACCCATCGGCGAGGTCTTGCTACAAGAACTCAGTATCGCCGTTGCAACGAATGTCAAGATCAACGTGTAAAATTTTGCGTTTTTCATTTCACCAATTTTTGCGAAAGCTAAGGAAATAATTGTGCCAAGTATTCTCATCGGGTGCACAACATGGCTGTGAATCCGCGTCCATGAGTAATTTCCCCTCATGAAATGGACCGAACGAAAATGGGATTTCATGGCGGAAAAGCAAGATGCAACGGCTTCCATCCGGGTGCTGTCGGCTACCGCCGAAAAACTGAGCAAACTGTCCGAAGGCCTGAACCCGGAACAACTCAAAATGCGGGTTAACAGCAAATGGAGCGTGAACGAACACGCCGGTCACCTGCTCACCATGGAGTCGCTCTGGATCGCCCGGCTCGACGACTTTGTGATGGGTCATGAGGTGCTTCGACCCTGGAATGGCACCAATGCCGACACCGAAGCGGCAGAATTCAACAGACAACGCCTGGGCAAAATCATCGCCGATTTTCGCGAAATCCGCACCAGCCATCTCAACCTCATCGAATCCTATTTGCCTGAGGCCGGAAGTATGAAAGCTTTCCACGAAAGACTGAACCAACAAATGACCCTCACCGATCATCTGTTTTTTATGGCCGAACATGATTTGCACCATTTGGCCACCATCGAAAATTTTATCCGCTCATGATGAAACTACGCGCTGCCACCCATGCCGATCTGGAGCAAATCAGGCTCATTTACAACGATGCCATCGCCAACACCACGGCGGTGTATGAATACGAACCTTTCACGACAGCTCATATGGAAGCGTGGTTCAGCGAAAAAACGGACAAACAATTCCCGGTGATCGTGGCCGATCTGGATGGCAAGGTCGCCGGATTTGCCACCTATGGCACCTTTCGTGCGCGCGCAGCCTATTTCAGAACCATGGAACATTCGGTGTATGTGCACCCCGATTTTCGCCGGCAAGGCCTTGGAAAAATTTTGCTGAAAGAGATCATCCGCCTGGCAAAAGAAAATCAGGTTCACGTCCTCGTTGGGGGCATAGATGCTGAAAATGAGCTCAGTATAAAACTCCACCTCTACGAAGGCTTTAAAATTGCCGGTACCATCCACCAGGCTGCCTGGAAGTTCGAACGCTGGCTGGATCTGGTTTTTATGGAAAAAATTCTCTGAAATACAGGTCAGAGAAGGCTTCGGTATCACCTTGCTAGCTTGGCTATCCAAGAGGCTTCAATCTTTTAGATTGGAAATATTTTGGGGTAAAACCCAAACAACTTGTACCTTGCTTTGTTTTAGCAAGAAAGTATTCAAACCAAAAATCAGACTTAATTTCTCATGAAGAAAATTTACCTGTCTTTTCTCGGATTGGCGTTGTCAACCATTGCTGTTTCGCAATCGTTTACGAACGCTTCTTCCATGATTCCTGGCGCACACAACAGCGGCGGATGCACTGCTGTGGTGGACATGGATAACGATGGCCTCGATGACATCGTGATCCTGGACCAGAGCAAAAACCTGAAAATTGCCTACCAGCAAATGGATGGTAGCTTTTTGATCAGCGAATTTGGCTCTGTGAGCAATGAAAACCAATGGGGTATGTCGGTCGCTGACGTGGATAACGACGGTCACAAAGACGTGATGGTCGGTGGTCACTACGACGATGTGCACGTGGTGGATATCAACGGTCCCGGCGATTATAATCAGGTTGACTATAGCTGGGCTTCCGTTTATTTTCAGGGCAGCAGCTTTGGTGACATCGACAACGATGGCTGGATCGATGGATTCGTTTGCCATGATGATGGACACAATGCGATACTCCACAACAACGGTGATGGGTCAATGGACAACGGTGTTGGCATGATCGACATGGTATTTTATCCGGAAGTTGATGGCAACGACAACAGCGGTAACTATGGTTCTACTTTCTCGGATTTCGACCGTGATGGCGATCTGGACCTGTTCATTGCCAAGTGCCGTCAGTTCATCGACGATCCTTATGATCCGCGCCGCACGAATGTGTTGCTCGTAAATGATGGCAACAACAATTACTCAGACGAAGCTCCGGAGCGCGGACTTGTAAATCTTGAGCAGTCATGGACAGTAGATTTTGCTGACCTTGACAACGACGGAGATTTCGAATGTCTGCTAACTACACACTCAAACACACTTGAGATCTACGACAACGATGGCAACGGTTACTTTACCAATGTCACCGCAGGCTCAGGTCTTGAATATGGCGGATTTTACCTTCAGGCAAAATTTGCTGACTTCGACAATGACGGTTTCGTAGACCTGGTTCACTCAGGTGGTTCACACCGTTATTTCCACAACAACGGCGACATGACATTTACCTTGGTCAACAACATGTTTGTAGCCAACGACGTGATGCACAGCCTTGCCATCGGTGACCTCAACCACGATGGTTACCTAGATCTTTATGCAAGCTATGGCGACAGTTATGTAACTCCGGACAATGACAACGACGACAGATTGTTCATGAACAACGGCGGTGACAACAACTTCATCGTATTCGATCTGGAAGGAACAATATCGAACACAGATGCGATTGGTGCGATCGTTGAAATTCATGGTCCATGGGGTGTTCAAATTCGCGAAGTACGCGCCGGTGAAAGCTATGGAATCACAAACACAAGCATTTGTCATTTTGGTTTGGGTGCTGCAACAGAAGTTGACTTTGCAATTGTTCATTGGCCGGCAGGTGGTGAACTCACCATCGACAATCCTGCTGTCAATACATGGCACAATGTGATCGAAGGAGAATGTGTTCTTGCTGCGCCAAATATCACAGCTCTGGGTGGAACAGAATTCTGTCCGGGTGGCAGTGTGACTCTTCAGATTGATGGAGACGCTACCAATTACACATGGAACAACGATGCAACCACAGCAACGATAACTGTGAGCGAACCGGGCAATTATTTTGTGATGGTAAGCGATGCTTCAGGTTGTGAAGCGATTTCTCAGAGCATAGTTGTAAGCTACGCTGACGAAACAGCGCCGGTAGTTGTTGCACAGGGCGATCCGCACATTTGCGATAATGGCAGTGTTATTCTCACAGCTTCAGAAGGTGTTGCTTATGATTGGAGCAACGGAGCCGAAACGCAGTCTATCGAAGTTTCAGAAGCAGGTGACTACAGTGTATCTGTTCAGGGACTTTGCTCAACACTTGAGTCGAATACAGTAACAGTTATGGTATCAGCTGCTCCTCTTGAGCCGACTGTTTCTGACATAAGCATTGATCAGAATACCAGCGGAACATTCACAGTTACCGGTGGTAACAATATCGCATGGTACGACACCGAAGAGGCAACCACACCGATTGCCACAGGCAATAGCTTCAATACTCCGCTGCTTTCTGCGAGCACTACCTACTGGGTAGAAGATCAGATCATTTACGATGGCGGTTCAGCGGAAGGTGGAAAAACAGAATGGACAGAAAACGCCGATGGTCAGTATCAGAACAATTCAACTTACTACCTCATTTTCGATGCATTCGAAGACGTAACCATTGCTTCGGTTAAAGTGTATGCCAATGGCGCTGCCAACCGTACAATTGCGGTTGTAGATCAGAACAACAACACGATCGCTACAGGCACATTCAGTATACCTGACGGAGAATCTGTTGTTGACCTCAACTTCTTCGTGCCACAGGGTGAAAACTATGGTATACGTTGTGTGGGCAACAATCCACAATTGTGGAGAGACAAAGATCTCAGCAACAATTTCGCATATCCATTCAACATAGGAACAAGTATTAGCATCACTAACACCAATGTAGGCGGAGCTGATACAGATAACTACTACTACTATTTCTATGAATGGCAGGTGGAAGGTGCCGACTTCATTTGTACCAGCGACCGTGTAGAAGTTCAGGCCATTGTTGCCGGACTCGATGAGTTGACTCAGGTGAGCAACCTCAGCGTTTATCCAAATCCGGCTACAGAAGAATTGAATATCACATTCAATGGTATCCTTTCAACTACTATGCAGGTTCGTCTGATAGACCAGACAGGAAGAGTTGTTACATCAACTCAGTTCAATATCAGCAATGGATTGAACAACCGCCGCATCGATCTGAACAATATTGCAACGGGAATCTATCAGTTGCAGTTTGAAGCAGACGGTAAGACAGCTTCGCGCAAAGTGGTAGTTCAATAAGACATATTTTCAATAGAAAAGAAAGGGTCGCTTATGGCGGCCCTTTTTTTTGTATAATCTACAAGCATGCAGATTTCGCAAATGAACGCGGAATAAATAGCCGACTCTTCCAAAAAATAACTAGATTTGGTTGAATCTCCGAATTCATTGATCGGATTAACGGGTTAAAGCGCATAGGCGAATAACCACAACGAGCACCAAGAGTGGAATATTTGGCTCCTCCGAGTCCTTTGTGTCCAATTCCCATTGTGTTCTTTCTGGTTAAAAAGCCTTGGGATAAACTGAATGAAGAAAGAATTTCAAACCACCATGAGCACAAAGAAAACTTCGCACAAAGTGCACAAAGAGTGGAAGAGTTGGCTCCTCCGATTCCTTTGTGTGCAATTCCCATTGTGTTTTTTGTGGTTAAAAAGCCTTGGGATAAACCCAATGATGAAAGAATTCCAAACCACCAAGAGCACAGGAAAAACTTGCACCAAGAGCACCAAGAGTGGAAGAGTTGGCTCCTCTGAGACCTTTTTGCTTTCAAGCACTTGCGTTCTAAAACGGTAATCCGATTCATTAAAACCAAATAGACCATGGAGCACCATCAATTAGATTCACTGATGCCATCGGAAATGGCATCCAAAGCGGAGTCAATAGGCGAATCAAAAGCCAACATGTCATGGGTCAAGACCCTCGTGCTTGGCATACTTGCCGGATCATTCATAGCACTTGGATCAGTCTTTTTCACGACAGTGACCGCAGCATCCACGATGTCATTCGGACTAACCAGAATGCTGGGAGGACTCAGCTTCAGTTTGGGCCTTATACTCGTTATTGTTGGAGGAGCGGAATTATTCACGGGCAACAATCTCATTGTGATGGCCTGGGCCAACCGCAAAGTGAGCACATACCAGGTATTGAGAAACTGGTTGCTGGTTTACCTCGGTAATTTTATGGGAGCATTCTTCATCGTCATTCTTATGATGCTGTCGCGCCAGTATTTAGCGGCCAACGGCATGGTGGGCATGAACATCCTGAACATAGCAGCTTCGAAGTGTGAACTCAGTTTTACGCAGGCAGTCGCTTCTGGAATTTTATGCAATATTCTGGTTTGTCTTGCAGTATGGTTGTGTTTCAGTTCCAATTCCATCACCGGAAAAATTGTCTCCATCCTGTTTCCGGTCACCGCTTTTGTGGCCTGCGGATTCGAACACTGCATTGCCAACATGTATTTCATACCCAAGGCTATACTTCTGCTGAATGAGCACAATCCCGTCATTTATTCGCTCATGGAAGAATCAGGAAAAAGTTATGCATCCATCACCTGGCCGAACTTTCTGGTGAACAACCTGCTTCCTGTGACATTCGGCAATGTGCTTGGAGGAGCAGTGCTTGTTGGCCTGGTTTACTGGTTTGTTTATTTGAGAAAATCGAAAACAAAACAGAGTTAAGGGCACATCAGAAAGGAATGAGTTCGAATCAGAATTTCCCAATGAATGAAAACGGTAGGAATGACTTGAATCGATAAGCAGTAGCGAAAAACATTTTTATCCCACATGTTTACATTTGCGACTGAACAAAGTAAACGCAAAAGCTAAAAAGACAATCAAGAATTCATGGTCAGCGCAATGAAGAGAAGCAGCAATCTGATGAAGAAGATTTGTACTGGCCTCATGTTCTTCGCCTTGTTTGCTCAGATCACACATGCACAGACGTTCGAACTGGGAAGTTGGAATATCCTGAACATACATTACACGCTGAATGATAACTGGTCGTTGTATGGCGAAGGACAACTTAGGTCGCTGAAGTTCTACGACAACTTCCATTACTACGAATACAAAGGTTACGTCAATTACAAATTCAACAAGGAGTTTTCAGCCACGCTGGGAGCCGGTAGCTATCAGACCTACAGGGAAGGTGGTGATTTTGTATTGCCCAAAAACAATGATGAGTTCAGGGTGTGGCCACAACTTCAGCTTACACAATCGCTGGGACGATTTAAAGTCGAACAACGGTATCGCTCTGAAATGAGATTTACGAGCAACGGATACCGCAACCGCTTCAGATACCGACTGGCACTCTCCTATTCCTTTGGATCCAAGGCCGCCGGTTACCAGCGATTCAAACTCACAGCAAGCAATGAACTTTTTTTTACAGACAAACAGCCCTATTTCGAACGCAACAGGATTGCCTGCAATCTCAATTACAAAATCACAAAATCTACATCCCTGATGATTGGTTACCTGCATCAGTTCGACTATAGAATCAATGACGAAACAGGTAGAGACTTCCTGCAAATAGGATTCTATATCGACATTTTCAGAAACGAACCAACCGAAAATGAAATACAACAACCGGTAATTCAGCCTGACCAATCCTAAGGGTTGCGCACTGAGGTGAATCCATGTGTACATTCGCGCGAATTCACCAAAAATTACGTTGATGAAAACAACCTTCTTTGCTCTTTTCTTTTTGCTATTCTGCGGCATTCATGGTTTTACACAAAAAGTTGCGCTCACCGAAACCGGCGAACAAGTAATACTTTATGACGACGGAACATGGGTTTATTCGGAATCTTCAGAGTCGGTTGTTTCCGAAATACCCACCAGCGACAAAAAATTCGTGAAGGATAAGTCACAAAGTTTCTTTCTTAAAAGCACCAGAACGAATTTAGGTCTTTGGCTCAACGGATCTGATTGGAGCTTTACGAAAGGAGAAACAGAAGAAGATGCTGAATACAATTTCCAACTGAAAGGCAAAGACCTCTACGCCATGCTTATATCGGAGCAAATGGAAATTCCTCTTGAAACATTGCGAATGGCCGCACTGGAAAATGCCCGCAGTGCAGCACCCGATATCAAAGTTGTGAGTGAGGAGTATAGAATCGTCAACGGTCAAAAAGTGCTGATGCTTCATATGGCAGGCACGATAGAAGGAATTAAATTCACTTATTTCGGTTATTATTATTCCAACAGCAGCGGTACTGTGCAGTTGATTACCTACACCGGTACCAGTCTGTTTTCCGAATACAAAAGCGACATCGAAAAGTTTCTGAACGGATTGGTAGAACAATAAGCAATCGCCCTTCCCCGGAGGAAGAAGGACGATGTGCCAATTGAAACCAGAGCTTACCAAACAATCATCAGGGCCTTCCGGCTTTTAGCAATTCCGTTCGGTTACCCTCTCATTTTGTTGCGTTTTCGTCCCTTGTTCAGCGCATCTTCTTTGATTTTTTTCTGCTCTGCTAACTGATCCTGCCTCGCAATATGCTGCTCATCGGTGAGCATGGTATAAAATACCTGCAGGTTATACATAAGCTGAATGCAAGGTTCTTCCGTATCCGCATTGAGCACTTTATCGAACTGGTTGTACGGAACCCTGTCATAAAATATGGTCTTGTTCTTTTCCGCTGTCTGTATGATGAACTGCTGGTTTTGTTGATCGCGGAGCGGTTTGCCCATGTTCACAGTAGCATTTTTTCCCTCAATATATACGGTCTGTTGTTGGTTCAAAGCGGCAGTTACCGCATGATAAGTTGAACCGGAATTGTAGGCCACGAAAGTTTCGTATCTCTCCATTGGGTAAACACTGGTGAACCCATCTGCAATTGAATAAGAGGTCAGGTGTAGTTTCAAATTGGTATAAGTCTTCTCCTTGGTAGCGATAACAGACATGGCAGCATTGCGCAATTCTTCATAGTATGCCTGCACACCGTCAATATTGTACTCGACCTTCACAAGATCATATACATCGGCAAAAGCCATTTCAGAGATGATTTCATCCAGCAAATCATGGTCTTTAAATAAGACATGTATGTTCTTTTTCATCTCAAATCCCACCGGTATTTCAGTAGCACGTTTGGTAAATTTCTTTTCCTCCAGTTTTTGCGTATAACTTGGAACCATGGCCACAGCATCGATGTGAACGTCCTTTGCAGAAATGCCCATGAGACCGAGTGCATACCTGATTTGATCAATGCGCTGCATCATCAGAGAATCACATTCGCGCGCATCCTTGCCCGATTGAGATGCAGCAAAAATCGCAGTATAACTGGTAGCGCGAACATTCATCATCACTTCAGCTTTCAATGTAACACCACCGCCGGAAGGCATATTTATTGGTATGTGCACCACTCCGGACTGTTCGCTTTGGTTGCTGTATAGATAGCTTCCGGCAGATTGTGACATGAGGAGATCAGACAGCGTAAGTCCGATCAGAATACAAAACAGGTTCTTCATCATTTTGGTTTTTTAATTTAAATAGCCGTACACTACAAAAACCAAAACGTTCAACCCAAATTAATCGATAGGAGATTATAACCGAACCGAACTACTGATTTAGATATGGTAATCCCGATTTAGAATTCTGAATTCATTGTTTGCAAAGCGATGAGCAACAGATGCTCAATCGTTTGCTCATTTCCAATGAGCAATGCGGGTTCAACGAGCCAATATTTATGCAACAAAAAAATCCTTCAGCAATTTGATTTCATTGCGGTAGAGAAGAAGCAACTTATCGTTTTCAAATTGTTTTAAAATTCGCGATATGACCACCCTTGTCGTAGCAAGCTCCTCCGCAATCTGGTTGTGTGAAACCTTGATCACTGAGCTTCCTGATCTGTCGTGTTTCTCTTTCAGATAGAATTTCAATCTTTTATCCATGTTGCCAAAGGCCATGATATCAATTGAATTCAGAAGCTCCACGAAACGATCGTTGAAACTATTGAAGATATAATTGCGCCAGCCGGTATATTGAAAAAGCCAGTCGGCAAGTTTCACAAAAGGAATGGCAAGCAACTCACCATCATCTTCGGCCACAGCCTTTATTTCGCTCTTCTTGGCAGTAATGCAACAACCGTAGGCCATGCTGCAACTCTCATTATCCGACAAATAATACAGCAGGATTTCTTTTCCGTTTTCGTCTCTTCTGAACACCTTCACTGTTCCCTTCAGGATAATGGGCATCATGCGCACATACTGGCCGTAATCCATGATGACATCACCGGCCGCAAAAGACTTTAATGCACCAAACTGAAACATTTCCCTGATGAGATCCTTTTCAAAAATGGCCTCCAGTTTTTCGAGATTGATATCCTTTTTCATTCAAGGCTAAAAATGGTAATTGAGTACCAAGTTATACAATTCCATATTGACCTTGTTGAATTCACTTTTCAGGTCGTCGTGTAGTTCCCCCTGATTGACCTTAGAAACTACCAGTAGCTGGGCATCAAGGCCTTTCAGTACACCCTGAAATTCATACCTGATGTCGGCATTGAATTGTAAATAAGAAGGCATGCCATATTTGTTCAGCCGGTAATTCCGGGTATCCGGAAGATCGAAGTAGCCACCGGTAAATGAAATTTTCATGTGTTGCTCAGGCATACTAAAAGTGAAGGTCGAATTGAGCGCATGCACATCACCATAGCCTTCGTTTCTTTCACGAGGCATAAATGTGAAGAACGGATCTCTCCCCCACTCTCTGGGCATGAGATAACGACCATCATCCGTGATGCGGGTATAATTGAACTGAACCGCGAAACGTTTTTTGATAAAAGCCAATCTCCCGCCATATGCGTTAGCAAACGCACCCTGATCGATGTATGCCTTGAGCGGATCGGAATTTCCTCCATCATTCACAGCATCTTGCCTTACATACTGCAATCCGACACTAAGCGAGGCATTCTCATCGAGCGCGTAGGTTGCGTCCATCTGAGCAAGCGCCGAATTCATCACATTCTCAAAATACAAATCCCAAACTTTGATGCTCAACCATTTCCTTGGCTGATATCTTGCTCCCAGCGTAAAAATGCCATTGCTTTCAATATGGTCGGCATAGTCAGATTTAATTCCAATCGTGTTCACACCTGAAGAATAGAGACCCACTGACTCCGCCGTTTTATACCAGCGCACAGTGCTGCGGGGCGACATCGCATAAAGCCAGCCTCCTTCCAGTTTCAATTTTTCCATATCAGCCGATTCGAACCAAATTCCCTCCACGCCCGTTGGCCGCATGCGACCATCCTGCAGATTGACAAAAGGTGTATTGACCAGCTGTCGTCCAAATCTCAGATAAGTTTTCCCGATGGTGTATTTCAGATAAAACTCTTCGAGACGGTCAATGTCTTTTTTATTGGCAGGATCTTCGATATCGAATAATCCTAATTCATATCGATTCATTTGGTTGGTCAGTGAATCACGATTTAATAAATCAGAAGAACCCACATTGAAAATAAAGAAGCCACTCAATCCAAATTGAAAACCTTTGAACCGGTTCGTTTCATAACGAATACCACCTCCGGCAGCGTTGGCATAGTAGTCAGTGAGGCTACCGTTATTATCAGTAGCGCTGAAGAAATACCTCAGATGGCCTTCCAGTTTTCCCGTCTTAAAAGCATACAACACCGAATTTGAATCTGAAGATTCGGACTCATTGCCTTTCCACGCGGCAGGCTTCTCGCTCACCTCCTGGTGTTGAGCAAAAGCGAACTGAATGAAGGAAAGAAAAAATAAAAGTGAAAAAGAACTTTTCATGCCTGGTTTCATAACTCAATACTATCCTGCTTTGATGTAATTGTAACCTTCGTTCTGTTTGTTGACGATGTAGATGATTCCTGCCTTGACAAATGAGACACCTGGAAGAATTGAGTCACGGCTGACATTGCGTTCCTTCATCGAAAATTCACAGGCATTGAATACAATGCCTTTAGCAGCAAACTCAGCAATTTTCGCACTCACTACAGTTTTATCATTCCTGAGCATATCCAAACCAGGTCCATGACATACCACCTCAATCCTGGTGTTTGGTTCAACTGACATGATATTGCCCAGCTGTTTCATGAGGGCTTTGTGCGCAGTGGAATCAGCAGTAGTAAGCTGAAACACGATTTTGAGGTCTTGCTTACCTTCTTCAACGGCTTGTCCAAAAGACAACACCGACATGAAGATCATGAATATGAAAAAAAATATCCTTTTCATTTGTTGTAGTATTATCTGAATTGATAGTTGACACCGCTCACCTGCGTCAACAATGTTTCCGGAACGTCGAGTGCTACCGCATTTTTTTCAGGGGCTGGGGTCACCGGAGAATTGGCCGACAAATAACTTCTCATCACCTGATGCAGCGTATGCGAAGTATTCGTAGCATTTTTCACGCCTTTGATTCTGCAGAGCATATCCGCAGGATCACCGTCTCTTTCACAAGCGCAAATCTTATACAATTTCTCAGCGTCAAGAGGTTCATTGCCCACCTTTACAGACTGCACACGCTTTCCCTTTTCGCCGAAGGCGTTGAACGTAACCTTCATGCCTTTGAACTTGATCACCCAACCCCCAAAACGCTCTGAAGCGTCTCTGGCAAAGACATTGTTCAATTCCTTTTCAAGCCAATCCATTATTTGCTTACCGGTTACTTCACCGGTGCGAACAGTGCTGTCGACAGGCAACATGTCAAAAATGAATCCATTGGTAATTGGAATATTTCCGGATTTATCGCGCGTTGATCGCGGAGGACAGAAACGAAATCCGTTCGACAACACAATGTCCATTTCCTTCATCTGCCAGTGCAATGCATCCAGCACCATGGTGTCAATCGGATTTTCAATGACAAAATATCTGTAAAGCGGAATGGTGCTGTATCCGACAACCTGATTGATATCTGAAAAATAAGGGTGCTCTATTTCATCGATCAATTTATCTATTGCCTTATCCGCCTTGTGTTTGTCTGCGTCTACTTCCATCAATTCATATTCATCAGACACAATTTTACCTTCCTTCACACGCAGAGAAAGCCTTCCAACAAAAGAGCCGAAGGCACCGGGCTCAACCACTTTCGCATACTTGCATTGAATAGGAGTTCTTACCCTTTCATGTGTATCGCCACCAAGGATATAATCCACTCCGGCACATTCAGGCAAATTCGCCAGATGTATCTGTTGCGATAAACCAAGGTGAGCAAGCACAATCACAAACGAGCATTGTTCCTGATTGCGCAAAACATCCACATAGTGTGCGATATTTTCTTCAGGCTTGGTATAGATAATTCCCTTGCTGTAATTGGGCGACTGACGAATAGGCACCAGCGGATCGGTATAACCAAGAAATCCGATTTTCACTCCCTGAACTGTCCAGGTGTGGTAAGGAGGAAAAATCAGTTCACCCTTTTTACCTTCACCCAGATCGTGGTGCATATTGGCGCAAACTTTTGGTCCATGCAGTGCGCCTAACAATGTTTGCATCGCCTTTTTGTAATAAATCACCTCCCAATTTCCGGGAAGGTACAGATCATAATTCAGTGCATTCAGAATGGGAACAAAGGCCTTGCCGAGTGTTTTAACACTTAACTCGCTGCCCTGAAACATATCTCCGGTATCAACCAGAAAAGTGTGTTCGTTCTTCGACCTTAATTTTTTGAGAAAAGTCGACAACTCTGCATATCCTCCAGTTTTGCGAAAAACGATCTGGTTATTTTCCCAGAACAATTCATCGTGAGGATGAACCTGACAATGCACGTCCGTCGTCTGCAGAATATGAATGGTAAAATCATCATCACAACCAAACTTCACGGATTCATCAACTTCCTGCGATTCTTTTGAAGGAACCATCGCACCTATTGGTGAGGCCGCAACAAGACCTGCACCTGCAGTAAGTCCCAGTGTGCGTATAAAATCTCTTCTGTTGCGTTTCATATTGTTGCAGGTTTGATCATTATTTCATGGCAGTTTTGGCTGCCTTATTGAATTCTTCAATGGGTTTCCAGGGGCCATATTTATGCTGAACTTCAGTAAAACCATCCGCATAAGGACCAAAAGGATGATCGATAGGCTTTTGGGAAATATCAGGCCAGTCATTTTTCGCATCAATATGAGGTCGATTCTGCGAATTGACGTAAGCTGCTACATCCCATGCTTCTTCGTCGGTCAGCATTGGTGATTGATGTGTGGCACCGAGTGGCATGTTGTATTTTGCATATCGTGCAAAGTTGGTAATTCTGTACAGCCCTGCGCCATCGTTATAGCTATGTTCTCCCCAAAGCGGAGGATAAGTATAAGCGGAACCATCGGCCATCAGGGTACCCTGACCATCAGCCTGATGACAACTCTGACATTTCAGTTCGTATACTTTTTTGCCTGCAACCGGATCAGCAGCGCGATCGAGAAAAGCCAAGTTTTTCAATCCTGAGCCCTCCGCCTTCTTGCCTTTGTCCACATTGGTACCCAGGAATTCTATATAGGCTTTGATCGCCTGCATTTCGCGGCTCATTGTATCCAAAGCCTCACCGTTCAGACTTCTTTCGAAACAGTCGTTGACACGTTTGTAAACGTTCTCAATAGACCCGCTTCTGGCTCTGAATTTGGGATAAGTTGAAGCAACAGAACCATAGTTATTTCCCCACGGACGTGTGCCCGCATCAAGATGACAATTCTGGCAATTCAATCCATTGCTGATCTGATCAACGCTTCCTTTCGGTCCGAGAAACTTTGAAGTGCTTGCTATCAAATCATGTCCGTATGTAATCAAGTCGCCGGATGCATTATTCACCACTGAAGCGAGATCCGGGGCATGCCATAGCCCGTCATCGACAGGATTTGTGATTGAACTGCCATTTGCCGCGGTATCGACTGAATCATTTGTAAAAAGAAAGTCCTTCAGCAATACTGCTGCGAATCCTGCAATGCTCAAAGTGAGCAAGACGGTCAAAGCATTCAATGCCTTGAGAGCCTTGTTGCCCAATTCTACATAATAATTTTCAGGAGTTTCCATGAGTATTCGGATTAATGAGGAAGATATTCCTTAATAGCGCCGTATAAGTATGTTCCAAGTAATGCAAACGCGAAGACAACAATAAACGATAAATAACCATAACCAATATTTACCACCATTGGACCCGGACATGCACCGCTCAAGGCCCAACCAAGTCCGAAGATAGTTCCACCCAGAAGATACCTTTTATAAGATTTATCTTTAGGATAAAACATAATCGGATTACCTGCATGATCGCGCACACTGTACTTTTTGATAAGGGCTACACCCAAAGCACCAAGTACAACTGCAGTTCCTATGATTCCGTACATGTGGAAGGCCTGAAAACGGAACATCTCCTGAATGCGATACCATGAGAACGCTTCAGATTTTGCCATAACAATTCCGAATACGATGCCTACAATCAAAAATTTAAGAAATTTCATTTCGTGTAAATGTGATTAAAATATCATTGGAAAAAAAACAAACGTCATCAGAAGGCCACCGGCAAAAAAACCAATGACGGCCACCAGTGAAGGCAACTGCAAATCACTCAGACCACTGATGGCATGGCCCGAAGTGCAGCCGCCGGCGTATCTGGAGCCAAAGCCAACCATGAGGCCACCAATGGCAACAATGAGAAAACCTTTGACGGATAAAATCGACTCCCAACTGTATAGCTCATCAGGTTGTGAAGAATGAGGAGCTTCAAAACCATATTCACTGAGAGTGCTGATAGTAGATTCAGAAATCATCACCGGTTCATCATTGCTCAAAGCGTGTCGGGCAATGAATCCACCTAGAACGGCACCGACAAGAAAAACAAGATTCCATAATTGCTGTCGCCAGTTGAAGTCGAAGAACTTCACTTTTTTGCCCGCTCCTGCAATAGAGCAGATTGTTCTGAGATTGGCAGAGAATCCAAAAGACTGACCGAAATAGAGCAATAAAAACATAATTCCGGCAATCACGATACCTGAAAACCACCAGGACCAGGGTTGTGTAATAAATTCTAGCATGGGTAATTCAGTGTATTAATCAATGTGAAAAGAAATAATTGGCTTGTAAAGGTGATTGACCAGCTTCTCTGTTGCGCTGGAGTGCAATACACCGCCACGTCCGTGTGTTCCGATGCAGATGATATCCATGTTCAGCATCTGGTTGAAGTGGACAACACCATTTTCAACATCAGCATCTTTCACGAGATGGGCCTCATAATTACCGATACCATTCAGCTCAGCACAGCGCGCTGCATTCTTCATAAAATCGGCCAATTCTGCGTCAACGTCTCCTGAGGTAATCTGCAGAAGATGAAGCATGCAACCGAAACTATCGGTGAGCTTGCGCATGACGTTCAGATCCAGTTTCACCGGCTTCGTAAAATCATGCACCAGCAAAATATTTGAGATACTGAGATCACTTCTGTCGCACATGAGCGAAAGCAAAGGTGTTTTAGCCCTTCGGGCAATCATCTGTGTTTCACTACCCGAAATCTTTTCCTTCAGGCCAAAAGCACCCTTGGTTCCCATCACAATCAGATCAGCGTTCAGCTCAGCAGCGAAATCGAGAATTGCATCGGTCACCTTTCCCAGTCTGAGATGTACTTCAATGTCCTGACCATACAATGTTTTCAGATTGTTGAGCTTGCGCACAGCAATGTCGCGTTGTGTTTCCACATAACGAACATCAATTTCACCGCAGGTGGAAATTTGACCACCCGCGTCCATACTCACTGTATCAGGTACCTGCATCACGTGGAGAAAATTGACTTTGACCGGAATTTTTTCTTCCAGCTTCTTCACCATGATAAAGGCATACTCTGCCTGAACAGAAAAATCAGTTGGTATAACAACATTCAATGCTTTCATCATATTCATATTCTATTTTTTTGAATTGACCACAGCATTCACCTGTTGCCAGGTACCACCGTTGGTCACATTGTTCAGTCCGTGTTGATTGAGTATCGACTTAGCTCTTGCGCTGCGGCTGCCACTTCTGCAAAACACAACAATTTCACCGGCAGATTTGAACTCATTCAACCTGTTTTCAATTTCATCAACCGGTATATTGACCGCGCCCGGAACAGTGCCAGCGGCAAACTCTTCAGGAGTGCGAACATCTACAAGCAAAGCCTTGCTGTAGTCCGGTGACTTTTTTTGTCCGTTACAGGACGATAAAATCAGTACCAGAGAAAACATGAGGAACAATCCTAAACCATTTTTCATTTGATCGAAATTGAGTTTTTTGAATTACACATTTACAAGTGTCCAACGATGGCGATTGACAAAACCGGAACACCAGCAGTCACCATTGTTAATTGTCAGAAAGCAATTGCTTTACTGATTGCCAGGTGCCACCATCAATGACATTCTTTATACCCAGTTGTTGCAACACACTCTTCGCCATGCGACTTCTGTTGCCACTGCGACAGAATACGATCACAGTGTCTTTGCCTTTGATCTGGCTGAATCTCGCAGTGAGATTATCTACCGGAATATTGACAGCGCCCTTTACGCTTCCCGATTTGAACTCAGCTGCTGATCGTACGTCAATGAGCAGAGCACCTTGTTTCACCGCTTCGGCGATATCAGAAGAGGAAGTACCGCCGAATCCAAATAATTTACTGAAGAATCCCATAGCTTTTTTTATTTATAGTACAAAGTTGAATCTGATGGATATCAGAAGACGGATACATTTGTTACAAAGCAAGTAAATTATGCTAGAACGGTCTCTTTGATGATGATGTAGATTCCCATCACCAATACGAACCAACCGAAGGCAGGCTTCAATTTGGCCCCATCAATGCGCTTGGATAAAGCGGTTCCGATGAATATGCCCGCAATGGCGAAAGCCGAAATTTTCATCAAAAACAACCAATCGATGACTGTTTCGCCGCCTTCACCGAAGAATCCGATGAGCGATTTGGCAGCTATAATTACAAGCGATGTGCCCACCGCTTCTTTCATCGGCAGTTTGCTCAGCACCACAAGAGCAGGAATGATGAGGAAGCCACCACCGGCTCCAACCAGTCCGGTGAGTACACCCACAACAGCCCCTTCAAGAAGAATCAGGGGGTAGTTGAATTTTTGCTCCGCAGATTCCTGGATTCCAGTTTTCGGCTTATCCTTTTTGATCATGCTGTAAGATGCCGCAATCATCAGAATTGCAAAAAGCACCATCATGAGGATGCTCTTGGTGACAACAAAGTCGCCAATAGTCATGACCTCTGCCGGAATAGCCGGAACAATGATTGCCCGCGTGAGAAACACGGCAATGATCGACGGTATACCAAAAACAATGGCAGTAAGCACATTGACAAGACCTTTATTAAAATAACTCACAGAACCCACCGCGCTGGTCAATCCAACGATGAACAATGAGTAAGCCGTAGCCAGCACGGCATCAATCTGAAATAAATAGACCAGCACCGGAACAGTAAGAATACTGCCTCCCCCGCCGATAAGACCCAGAGATATACCAATGACTATCGAAGCTATAAAACCAATAATTTCCATTTTGATCGGGTTGATTGAAGGATTTAAATAGATGCTGGCACATTGATCCTTCTTATCAGAAGCCAACATAGAGAATATTCTCCGTTAATTTATTAGAAAGAGAGCAGAATTTTGTTCTGCTCTCATTTTTATCTCCGCCATCAGGACTTCATCACTTTGCTCTGGCACACAAAATCGGTGCGCGGAACATTCGTTTCGGCGATCAGCTTAAAGCCACCTTCGATTTCAGTAAAATTGCGGAATCCCCGGGCCTGAAGGATACTGGCAGCTATCATGCTTCTGTAACCACCGGCACAATGCAGGAAGAAATGCACTTTCGGATTGATATCCTTGATCCAGTCGTTGATATAGCCCAAAGGCTTGCTGTAAGCATTTTCCACATGCTCTGCGGCGTACTCACTTTCCTTGCGCACATCCACCACAACATCATTTGCAACATCAACCACACCAGCAAATTCCTGAGGAGTGATCCTATTCACAGTATCCACTTCTTTGCCAGAATCAATCCACGATTTAAAACCACCTTTGATGTGTCCGAGAATATTGTCGAATCCAACGCGTGTGAGTCGAGTTACTGTTTCTTCTTCTTTACCCAACTCGGTGATCAATAGCAAAGGCTGCTTCACATCACCCACAAGAGCGCCAACCCAAGGAGCAAAGTCACCATTGATGCCTATATTGATCGATTGCGGAACGAAGCCTTTGAAAAACTCGCCATTGTCACGTGTATCGAGCATCACTGCTCCTGTACTCTCGGCAGCTACCTCAAACTCATCTGCTGTAAGTGCACGCATGCCATTGTTGAATACTGTTTCGAAGCTCTCATAACCTTTCTTGTTCATGGCCACGTTCATTCCGAAATACGCCGGAGGAGGCAGCAAGCCATCGGTAACAGCCGCAATAAATGCTTCTTTGTTAGGCTGATTCAGGGCATAGTTCATTTTCTTCTGATTGCCGAGCGAATCGACTGTTTCCTTCATCATGTTTTTACCACATGCACTGCCAGCGCCGTGAGCAGGATATACAGTCACATCATCAGCCAATGGCATGATCTTGTTCATCAGACTATCGTAAAGCAAACCAGCCAATTGCTCCTGGGTTAGATTTGCTGCCTTTTGTGCAAGATCAGGACGACCCACATCTCCCAAGAACAAAGTATCTCCGGAAAAAATCGCATGATCCTTTCCATGCTCATCGATCAACAAGAAAGTAGTGCTTTCCATGGTATGACCAGGTGTGTGAAGGACTTTGAATTTGACATCACCCAAAACAAATACCTGATTGTCTTCTGCTATGATTGCTTCAAACTCCGTCTTCGCATTTGGGCCGTATATAATAGGAGCTCCTGTTTTCTTGCTCAGGTCGACATGACCTGAAACGAAATCTGCATGGAAATGAGATTCGAAAATGTATTTCAACTTTACGCCATCCTTTTCCAGACGATCAATGTACGGTTGTGTTTCGCGAAGCGGATCAATAATTGCGGCTTCGCCATTCGAAACGATGTAATATGCACCTTGTGCAAGACATCCGGTATAAATCTGTTCTACTTTCATGTATTTGATTTTATGGTGCAAAGTTGAAACCGCATCAGAGCTCCGGTCGGATACATTTGTTACATATGCTTCAAAAGAGTTAGAATCAGGAAATGATGTGGTTCCCCTTAGAATGATGAAATGCCTGCTTGCATCATTCGCCTGAAAATCAGAACATATCGATAAATGTGAAGAAACCGCAAACTCTTATGAATTCGCTGCCTATTCGCTCCGTAGCTTCATCACAGCGGTACAGCCGAAAATGACATATTCAACATGAAGAATTTCATCTATGAAAAGCACCCATCATAACCGGCAACATGCTGCAAAATTTTTCAGTTTGTTGATAAATTCTTCAGTTTTCCTCATTTCATCAACAATGCTTGTTGGCCCGTGAACTGCTGAATACCTTTGTTAATCGCACAGTGCATAAAAAGCACTGAAACCCTTGTCCAACAAAGGATTAAGGCCAAGAACCTAATACAATTATGATAACCAGAATCATCGGTATTAACACAGCCACATACGTCAATGCAGAAATGCGACTTGACGATTGTGACTCATTGCAGCTCGTAGGGCCTAACAACGTAGGAAAATCTACGCTGATTTATACGCTCAATTTTCTTTTTGTAGTCGATGGATCCAAAATGAGTTTCTCCGGTCAGCGCCGGGGTGACAAAGAAACCATTCACCATTACTTCCCGACTCACAACCAGAGTTATATACTCTTTGAAGTGCACAAAGGCAATCCTTACTGCATTCTGGTCAAAAGAGACAGCGAGGGAGAACTCGAATATTACCGCATTGCCGGTGAATACAACCATGAACACTTCTTCAAGCGCGACGGTCAGCAACAGCGCATCCGCCGCTGGGACGAAGTGCAGGACTTGCTCACATCAGAGGGAGTTGAACTCTATCTTTTCAAGAGTAAGAGCGAGGTATTCAATACCGTATATCAGCGCGGTCGCAAAAACGATGCCGTGGTATGGCTTGAAGAAAGCGTGCGTACCGACGGATTGAGTAACAACTTTTCCAAAGTGTACCGTTATCTGATCAATTCAAAGTTGATCACCAACAAAACTTTGAAAGAGTCATTGATTATCGCGGACAACCGCGAGCATGAAGGCATAAACTTCTCACAGAAAAACAAAAAAGACATCACGGATCTTCTTCGCATCAATGATGAAATCCGTATGATCAAAAGCATACAGAAAGATTTCGAAGAATTCCGTGAGGTAGTGAATTTGTACAAAGCCAAATCACGCATCGTAAGCGACCTTGTATACGCTTTCGACAAGCAGTACAATGGCACCATGCAGCAGCTTGATTCTTCAAGACTTGAAAAGGAGAAGACCTATCAGAGCACGCTGGTAATTGTCAATGAAAAATTGAAGCCACGCCAGGAAGAATTGAACCGCGAAATCGGTAAGAAGGAAACTGAGGTGGAAATGCGCGAAAAGGAATTCATCGGATTGCAAACCAAGCTTGAATTGATTGCATCCTTCGAAAACAGCAAGTTCCTTGAAGAATCGCTCATCAATCTTGATCAAAAGCGCCGCGATATAGAAGTGCGCATCACCATGGTTGAAAACCAGAAACTGGATTCAAAAAACATTGAAGCCAAGCTTTCCAAATTCGATCATGAATGCGCCCGCATCGAAGCGCAAATCAAAAACTACGACAACCAGCTTATTCAGAAAATCGCGGATAACGAAGACACAAGGAAGATTCTGAATACTATATTCTCGCCGGAATTCGCTTCCATGCCTGACAAACTGGTGAAGAAAAAAGTGACCAAGGGCGGCACGACCATGAAAATTTTCGACGGTGAAATTGAGTTGCCGAAGAAAATGGAATTACGCGATATTCCTTCAGTCAAAATGCTCAAAGAAGAACTCAAGGAAGTTCAGAAAGAAAAAGCCGAACTGGAGAAACTTTGGGCTGTGGCTTTGCACATCGACAAGACCCGCAAAGAACTTGACAAAGTTCACAGCGATATCGAAGCCGTAAAGGAAAAACTTCGCGCGATTGCCGAAAAGCCACAACTTGAAAAGATCAGCGGTGAACTTGGAACAGAGCTGCGCAACATCAAGGGTGAAAAAGAAAAGCTCGAGGATGAATTGACGAAACTCAAAAAGGACATCGCAGAAAAATCCTTGTTGCTCGATACACTTCGTGAAGATACCCGGAAGTCTGAGGACCGTCTGGTACTCTTGCGCACACGCAAGCAGGAGATCGAACAATTCGGTATTACCCCTACAGCTTTTGAAACAACAGAGACCCTTGACGAAATTTTTGAAAAGATCACGCACAGCAATGCAGATCGTGAAGTTCTCAAAGTGAAAAAAGACAGGGCTTTCGATCAGTTGCGCTTCAAAACAAGCAGTGCAGTTGCAGACGAAACTGAATTCATCAAGTATGTTGAAGATGAAATTGCCTGCATTACAGATAAAGAAAAGTCGATTGATGGTCTGCTCGGAAGCATTTCAACTCAATTCGCAAACCCTGCCTACAACCTCAGAAAACGCTACGAAGAGTTCAAGACATTTGTATACAACAGATTCAATGAGAGTCTTGCCAAAACGCATATCTCCAACATTGAATCGTTGAAGATTGAGCTTGTCGACAATAAAAAGACGCTCTATGAACTAGAGCGAATCGCGAGCATCGAAAATCTGAATGCACAACTCAGTTTCGAATTCGAAAATGCAGAGGATCTGAAGATTCTCAATCACTACCTCGATACAGGCAAATCAGTTGATTTCGAAGATTTGTTCGACATCGAACTGGTGCTGGATGTAAAAGGTCAAATGAAGCGTGTCGATCTGAAAGAGCAGGTAGAATCCGACGGTACTGACCGTATGATTCGTCTTGTGATAGTAATGGCCATTATTAACCGCTTAGCAATATCGAGTGAAGACAATAAGATTGCGTTATTCATTGACGAGATCGGTACGATTGACGAGCACAACAGACCTCAGCTCGTGCAGTTCTGTAAGGAGCACAACTTCATACCAATTTTCGCAGCACCTCAGCCATACGATGGATTCTCGAAGTATTACTTCATATTCCGTTCGAAAGGCAAGATCAACCTCAACGACAAGCAGCATGCTGTTCGTCGTGAAGAATTGAAAATTGGCAAGGAGAATGAATCTCCGGTGAAAGATTAAGCATAGTAGAAACCCAAACTAACTGACAAAGAATGTATCAAAATATAATAGAAGAGGAAGAAGGAGTGATGGTACAGCGCGTAATTCCTGATTATTTCGAAGAAATGACTGAGGTGAAGTTAAAATACCACCTGATAGAGGAAGAAAAAACTGAAGGAATTGAAACCGAATAAGGACTTTTTATGATAAAAGCAGAACCCCGGACCATCCTGAATTTTCTACATACTCATTTCGATGTGATGCGCGATCTGTTTGCCTATCAATCGGCAGACGGGCTTATCACCAAGGAAGTGTATGACATGCTGATTCAGAAACAAGGTCATACGATGAATATTCGTTTGCGCGAATTCCGTGTGATCCGCAGCATGGGCAGCGACTATGAAATGCGCGACGTGTATTTCAAACTCATGGAATTTCTGCTGTTTGAGTTCAAGCCGTTACTTCCGGAAACCATTGAGAAATACAAGGGAAGTATCAATGAACTATTCCTGAAAATCAGGAAATATGAAAATCAGGACAGGGACATTCTGCAGGAAAGAATCAAGAATCTCTCACATCAGGTGCGGGAATTTGTTGACCTCGTTGAAAGAAACACCTTCCGTTTGTTGGCTGAAACACGCGATCTCAAATCGAATATCGAACGTATCGATTACCGCGAAAAGGTGCACAAAGCGAGTTTCTGGATCGAGTATTACATTCTTCCATTGAACCGCATTCTGGATGTCAAGCACTCTGAATCGGTAACAAGTTCCATTCTCGATGTGAGTGAGTATGCGAACAGAAGAAGGCTTGACTTTGCTGATGAAACAGTGAGGACTGAATTCGAAAAACTATACATACAACTGATTCAGACGAACGGCGACCTGTTGCGCCAGTCCAAAGTGCTGGTGAACGAACTGCTTCCGCTTCTGGAGCGCATCCGCACAGAATCGCTTATTCTTACCGGATGGATTGAATTCCTGCGCAATCCTTACAAGATGGATACACCTCCATTGCTCAAGGGATCACGCACCATGGTTTATGCGAAGGATATGCTTTACAAAACCAGAGAGTTTTTTGAGCAATTCTCTACCAATGATTTCATTATTCTCGAAGACGGAGTTTCGGATTTCGACAAGTGGATTTTCGACCGCGATCATTTCAAAGGCAATCTCACCAAGAGTTTACCGGTAAATGACTTTTTCGGCTGGTGCTACAAAGAACTCCAGAAGGATTTTCAGGATATCGAAACAGACAAATTCTTCGCCTTGTGCGGACTACTTTTCGATGGAGATCTTCAGATTGAGTTTCCGAAAAAAGCAGAGCGCATTACATTAAACACAACCACATCCAAAATTTCATTGCCGAAAATCAAAGTTGAACCGGCAGTCAAAATTTCCTAACGAACAAACGCAAAAGACAATGGTATATCCAAGTAATCACAGACAGATCGTAGAAGAATTGATGGGCGGCAAGTTCATCTTGAGCAATGAGGCCCATTTTCATTCGCTGAAAGAAAACGATGCATTCTACTCTGAATTTTTCAAGCTTTCATTCGATCTGGATCTCAATCTGAAAACAGAATATGCCTTTCTGCTGAGCAAGGATTCGCAGGAAAACTTTTCACGTGACGTCAGCATTTTCATTGCCATACTCAGCTACGAGCTTGACAAAGACGGACGCAATTTTATGGAAGCACTTGAATTCAATGAATTCACTTTCGAAGAAATCGACCGCTATTTCGACAACTCATCATTCATTGATCTGATCGAATCGAACAAGGCGCTTCGCGAGCCGGATGCGCGACGCACACTTATCAATGGTATGCACCGCAGAAACATCGTCAACAAAAACTTCGACGATCGTTTCAGTTTTACCCATGCCTACAAAGTGTTTGTTGATTTTGCGAAGGAGCTCGCCTTGAAGCGCATGGCAGTAGAACAAGTGTAAGACAGACGTAAAATATCCTACAGCCTAGCTTTTCATTGACACCTTAGTGCGCATGACGCGACTTCAGATCAACGACAACAACTGGTATTTGAAGGACCGCATCAAATCAGATACCGCTCGCGAATGATGCGTATGTGATGCATCTCATGGCCGAGCGTGGCAAAACCCAATTCGCGTGCGCTCATTCGTCCTCCATTTGCTGTACCCACAAAATCAAGCATTTCATCCGTCAGATTGGAGAATAAAGCCACAGTAGCTGTGCGAACAACGATGTATTCTTCGATTAGACTTTTTGCGCTTCTTGCGTCGGCATTTGAATTTGGTATATACCAGTTCTCATCGTACCCTGGCAGTTCAGTAGTATCTCTGCGGGAAAAACGCAACGCACGGTAAGAAAAGACCCGTTCAGAGTCGATAAGATGCACCAATATCTCTCGGATTGACCATTTTCCTTCCGCATAACGATGATCCAACTGCTCATCTGTGAGTGAACTGAAGAACTCCAGTGAGGCCTGTGTCTGTCTTTTCAAACCATCAATCAGCGATTCATCAGGCACTTCACCGATGTAATGCTTCAACCAGGAAGTAATTTCTTTGGGGCGGGAGATCAACATTGTATCGATTATACGTTAAATCTGAAGTGCATCACATCCCCGTCTTCTACTACGTATTCCTTTCCTTCAACCCCCAGTTTACCGGCTTCTTTCACTGCAGATTCAGATTTGAAGTGAACATAATCCTTGTATTTGATTACTTCTGCGCGGATAAAACCCTTTTCGAAATCGGTATGAATAACGCCAGCTGCCTGCGGTGCAGTATCCCCCTTGTGAATGGTCCAGGCTCTCACTTCTTTTTCACCCGCAGTAAAATAAGTCTGCAGGTTGAGCAACTTGTAGGCCGCACGAATCAACTTGGCAACTCCGGGTTCCTCCAGTCCGAGATCTTTGAGAAACATCTGACGTTCTTCAAAGGTTTCCAACTCAGCGATATCCGCTTCAATGGCAGCTCCAAGAACAATGATTTCGGCATTTTCAGACTTAACAGCTTCTCGCACTTTCTCAACGTGTGCGTTGCCATTCACAACCGAAGACTCTTCCACATTGCAAACGTATAAAACAGGCTTGCCCGTGAGTAGTTGTAGCTCATTGAAGAAACGCAACTCGTCTTCATTTTGAGGAGCAACAGTTCTGGCACTCTTACCTTGTTCCAAAGTATCCTTGATGGTCATCATCAGGTCATAATCGCGTTTGGCTTCTTTATCTCCCGCCTTGGCAGCACGCTGCACCTTGGCTATTCTTGCTTCGATGCTTTCCAGATCTTTCATCTGAAGCTCAATATCAATAATTTCCTTATCGCGCACCGGATCCACACTCCCGTCGACGTGAACCACATTCGGATCATCAAAGCATCGCAGCACGTGGATGATGGCATCGGTTTCGCGGATATTGGCCAGGAACTTATTGCCAAGACCTTCTCCTTTGCTGGCTCCCTTTACCAAACCTGCAATGTCAACTATCTCAATGGTAGTTGGCACGATTCGCTCGGGATTGACAATTTCAGCCAGTTTTGTCAAACGATCGTCCGGAACAGTGATCACGCCCACGTTGGGTTCGATGGTGCAAAAAGGGAAATTCGCTGCCTGGGCTTTCGCATTGGACAGACAGTTAAATAGAGTCGATTTGCCAACATTGGGCAAACCAACGATACCACATTTCAAAGCCATAGTCTGATTTTGTTTTTTTGGGGGTGCAAAAATAAGTCTTATCCTTGTTTATTCGAACACCGCCGCGATTCACTCTTTATAGACTGCAAAACAAAACACCATGTATGCCAATACCTTAGACCATCAGACTGCGATTGAAGGTGGCGTATTGTTTCACATATCCGGCCACAAGGTGAAGAGTATGCTCGTGCGTCCCGACGGCATCCTCACGATGAACAAATCCGCCGAAGATGTTGCAGGATTCGAGAGTCAGTACGAAAAATACCGATTGTTATATTCCGGAAGAAAACTAACCTGGCCGAAGATCAAAAAGATCGTACAGATTGAAAACATCGAAGGTATCAAACTACATCACAAAGGATATCTTTTTCCGATCAATGAAGAATTTACACTTGACAACCCCTACGACATACCGCGTTTTTATGATCTATTGGAAAGCCAGTACTTCTTCAAAAAGAGCAGAAAACAATTGACACCCATGCAATCCGTTCGAGGCATGTGGTTACCATTGAGTCTGGTGATCTTGATCACCGCATTCAGCTATTGGCAAGCGATAGAAATCGAAATGCCCGATCACAGTCGCCCGGATAACGCAAAGGAGCTGGCATTTGAAGCCTTCATCGGGTTTCTGGGCAAAGGCGGAGTGCTAGGACTTGGCGCTGCGATCTTAAGTGTGTTGATGTTCCGGTTCAGGAAAATCTATACCGGGAAAAGGACAGAGATTTTGCTGGAGAATACGTTGTTTGGGGGGTGAGGGAATCCGGGAAATAAAACTTCGATTGTCTATTCCGCAGACAACCCAACCGGAATCACTTCCTTTTTATAAAGAGCAAGGTATTTTTCCAAATCATCCCGCCTACCTATTCCTCCAAAGTTTGTAACTATCCTGCGCAGCTCAACAGATACAGAAATGGCGTGTTCAAACTCCGGATCAAAACGTATTTCCCGTTCCAGATTGCCTGATTTCAACGTAAGCCTGATGATACCTTCACCAAATGGATATCTATATCGAAAAAATTCTCCGGTATTGATACAAGCGATCAACGAGTCTTCCCGATAAAAACAGATTTCAGGATTATTTTCATCACCGTAACAGTCAAAAACGACTTCAGAAAAACGCTCGCTCTTGGCCAAACCACCTGTCCTACAATCAAGGCTCAAGTCTTCCTGTTCGGTATCGAAATTATCAAATGTTCTTACACGTCCATAGCCAATAAGTCTCCCCATCTCACCCCTGCTATCAGCGCCTAAACGTACATCAACATGTGACGGGATGAGTAATTCGCTTGAAGCTACACAAATATCCCATATTAGACTTTTCGGATTCTTGCGCAGTTGATAATAATCGTCATGCGGCCGATGATAATAATGACTCCCATCAGAAAATCCCCATACACTGCTGTTGGGTAAATCGATAAATGTTAGTTTCAATCTATTCCTACTATCGAGTGTGTCCAGGGTAAAACGAATCGATGTATCAATCGCACGATCCAAAAACTCGCTGTAACTATAGAATACTCCCTTGTCAGTGACTGGCTGACTAAAAACAGGATATTTGGAAGCACAGAATGACGCGTCGTTTAAATAAGCTTCATCAACTGGCTTCAACACCAGGTTCCCTATTTTTTCCTCCGCACAAAATCCTTCAGGCACAACACGAGCGCATCCACAAAAGTTTCACTTAACTTTTTTTCTGAATTGGCGAACCATCAATCACGACCGGTAATTGCAGATGTTGTTATCAATTCAACGAATTTGTCGTTCTCTTTCGCAATCAAACCAATACCAAGCTCTGCTCTGCACCATTCCATGCCGGATTCCATCCTAATCCTGTTCACTTTCAGAATCAGCGGTTCTTTGCTTTCATCCAACATATCTTGTCGATTGAAAAAAGCATTCAAATCCTTCTCGATCGTCGAATTAAAGCGAATGTGTGATCTGTGCATCAGATCAAATCCAAGTAATTCCTTTTCCTGCTGAGCGATGATGACGGTGTCGATGTAATAATCACGTAAGATGACAGCCCTTTGTTTTGTCAGGTTCAATATCTATGTTTGAGCATGCATGTTGAAGCAACAACCAAAAAACATCCAAAATAAAACTCCCGGTTTTCGAAACATTTCATCAAAGATTTTCGCCAAGTAACCCATCATGTGCGACATTTTTAATCAGACCAAAATTGCAATAAAAATTCATCGTTGACCTGCACCACCTCCGGCGTAATTCAAATGTACCCCTCTAAAAAAAATTGAGATATATATAGGTTCATGAAAATTCAAGTAATTATTCTAAAATTTCTCAATAAATTGCATGATAATTGATGCCTTTTAAGGCAAAACATGACCCCATGAAACA
>JBEIHH010000024.1:0-30035 GCA_040381475.1 Crocinitomicaceae bacterium
CCACTTTGTCCCATAGCCCGGAGATCGGTGAGCATAACCATATATCCCTGATCGGAAAGATTTTTAGCCATAGAATAAAACACTTCTTTATATGACCCGATTCCGTGCAGCATAACAACAATTCCTTCCGTTATAGTGTCGGGTTGGATTAGCAAACCATCCAGAATGACTCCATCGAATGAACTGACATCAAATTCTTCACCCGTCATTCCATAAGTTTCCGGATCGAGCCCAAGTGGAAATATTCGTGAAAGTTGCTCCTTTGAATATCTCATTGGTTTGAGAATGATTATGGGCAAAATGTACCAGGCAGCTATAAATGAAAGGGCACCGGTGATAAATAGCACAACTGCCAATCTTCTCATCCATTTTTTCATGGAAACAAATCAAACGCAATATGACCTGGAGAAAATCAAAAAGATGCTAAAGAAAACTCCAATTGTTGCAAAAGAATGTTGTAGCGAACACCATTGCTGATCAGAACGGTCACGCTATCCGCTTTTTCGAGGTTATCGAAAGTCCTGACGAGCATTCGGAATTTATTCCAGTTATCCGTTTTGTAATGAGGAACAACAATTTTCTGCCCATGAGTCTGAAGAACTTGATCGCCATTTTTAAATTGAACAATGAATTCACCGGATTGATGCAGTGAAGGATAATTTACCAGCACTTTTAAATCCAAATGAAAATGTTCGGAGCCGCTTAGTTCTCCTAATGGTAGCGTGAAGAGGTGTTTTAATCCTTTTCCCGAATAGTTCAATGTGTCAGCAACATGAAATTCAGAGTAGACATTTGGAAGCGGTTTCTCCGAAAGTGATTCGAAAGCGTAATGTCGGATCAATATTTCTTTTGCATTGCCAGGAAAGTCAGGAGAATATGGATGGTCGAGATCAAATGAATACTCCGGATTGGTTTTTAGAAAAATATACCAATATTTGTCGTGAGTCATAAGATCATGAGGCAAAATATCACGCACTATCTGATAATTGAATACATGACCAATCAGCATCAGACATACTGCAGCGCCATTAATCATGAAGTGTTGAATTAAATTTTTACCTCCATCCAGAAGGAATGCGATTGCAATGCCGAAAAAGGACATGTAGTCAACCAAGGGACGCATACCAAATGTTCCGGTATAGTGCCATGCCCACCAGGAGGAAATTACCCAAAGGTTGACGAACATAAATCCGATCCAAGCGAGTGCAGAAAAAGAATTTTTCTTCCAGAGGTAATAGAGTCCGGGCAATGCCAGCAGTGTTATCGGCGACCAGGGGAATACACCAGCCCTATAATGAAATAGAGCATTCAGAATATGAGGCTGGTGGAAATAGAATTTTTCGCCTTTGTAGCCATCAGTCATAAAAGATCCGCATTGATAGTAGTATAGTATCGGTTGTATCAGCAATGGCGCAATACCGCATATCACAACTCCCGGTAGAATGGATATCTTGAGTCCATTTTTTAACCATGACATAAATACTGACCAACTTCCCGCAATAAACGGCAATGAAAACAAGATCATACCGTTGCTTGGTCTGATAAGCACAATCATCGCGGCATTCAATGCAAGAAGTTGATAAGACCTTTTGCTTCTGTTTTGAATTGACTGGTCGGCGAGGTAAATAAAAATAGCAATGAAGCCGAAAGAATAAACGTGCGAATATGAAGGCTCGTTGATTGTGTAATTAAAGAGATTGGTGCCTAGGAAAATGAATCCACAGGTGGCGGCGGCAATGGTCGGTTTGACGAATTTTCTGAGATATTTGGATAGCGCATACAGACCCGCCATGGCATAAAAAAGTGCGGCCATGTTGATGCCGGCATAGAAGATGAATGAATGTCCATCGACTTCCTGACCTGAGAGATAAGCGATAAGCCAGGCAATTAAAAAGAATGGTGTTTGTGCTATCGCAGTACCGCAGAAATATCTGTTGAATAATTTTCCATTGTGGGTCTGACAAAAGTTTCCTGACAAATCTCCAAACCCATACTTGTCCCGTAGTTCAAGGTAAAACCTGTATTGCAAATCGTGGTGAATAAAAATTGCCGGGAGGTAAGCGTAATAACCGGCACCATCGCTAAGTACGGTGCCTTTCCAATTGTCCTCACGCCAGCGATATCTGATCATCACTGTGACAGATATTGTAGCGCATAAGAACAGAGTGAATCCAACAGGATTAGTGATGATTTTCTGAATGAATTTGAGCAGAATTTTTCTCATCGATCATGCAAATAAAAAGGCTGTGTCAATATGACCACAGCCCTTTCAAATTTCTTTTCTTTTAAGGAATTCTTATTTGTGCGATGAGCTGCCGTGTTTGTGCTCGTGTTGTATTTTACTGTGTTTAACCCCGTAAGTAAAATAAATTATGAGTCCAATGATCATCCAGAACAACGCAACGATTTGTGTTGTGTGGTCAAGAGAAATGATCATGAAAGTGCATACGAGTATTCCGAGAATCGGAACCAATGGAACCAACGGCGTTTTGAATGGTCTTTTGATTTCCGGGTTGGAATTACGCAATACCATAATACCTACGCAAACCAATACAAAAGCGAGCAAAGTGCCGAATGAAGTCAGATCACCTGCAACATGGCCGGGGACAAACGCTGCGAAGGCACCCACAAAAAGGAATAGAATCCAATTGGATTTGTATGGTGTTTTGAATTTAGGGTGAAGTTCATTGAACACTTTAGGAATGAGTCCATCATTGGACATGGAAAAGAATACGCGGCTCTGTCCCATCAACATTACCAGGATTACTGAGCTGAATCCGGCGAGAATTGCGATCGTTACCAGTGTACCCAGCCATTCATATCCGGGCATATGGTTTTGAATTGCATAGGCTACCGATGCTTCCTTACCTGCGATCTTAAATTCCTGCCAGTTGGCTACACCTGTAAGGACATGTGCAAAAAGCACATATAGTATGGTGCAGATGACCAGTGATCCAAGAATTCCCCATGGCATGTCCTTTTGAGGATTTTTTGCTTCCTGCGCTGCAGTGGATACCGCATCGAATCCAATGAAAGCGAAGAACACAATGGCCGCCCCACGGAAAATGCCTCCCCATCCGTGTTGGAAAAATCCTTCATGGCCTGTTACGCCTTCGGGAATGATGTAAGGTGTGTAATTCGAAGGATTGATATACTGAAAGCCGATAGCTATAAAGCCAAGCACAATAGCAACTTTGATGAAAACAATGATGCCATTGACAATGGCTGACTCCTGTGTGCCTTTGATCAACAGCAACGTGAGTGCCAGAAGAATCACCAGCGCAGGAGCATTCATAATACCATGCAGTCCTGTTGCAGAAGTTTCGAATGGTGAATGACACCATTCATAGGGTATGACCCCGCCCAATAAATTATTGAGATATTCGCTCCAGGCAATGGAGACAGTTGCAGCACCCAGCGCATATTCCATAATCAGCGCCCATCCAATAATCCAGGCTACCAGCTCGCCCATGGTTGTATAAGCGTAGGTATAAGCACTACCGGCAATTGGGAACATGGCCGCGAACTCTGCATAGCATAAACCTGCAAAGGCACATCCAATAGCTGCCACAACAAAAGAAATGGTAACCGCCGGGCCTGCGGCTTCAGCTGAAGCAGCGGCAGTCCGAACGAAAAGTCCGGCTCCGATGATAGCCCCGATGCCTAATAAAATCAGTGATGTTTTTCCAAGGGTTCTTTTCAGCCCGCCTTTCTCAGAATCTGAGATCAAGGCATGAATTGGTTTCTTAAGTAATGATTTACTCATAAGCTTTCTTGTGGTGAAGTTTTGGTTTCCCCAAAAAGTGGGAAATGTTCGCAAGTATAAGAAGAATGAGACCGAATTTGGATATCCTCTGGTTATACGGTCACTTTGCCGACTTCGGGCATTTCTTGCAGCGTTTGCCGTGTTTATACTTTTTACAGCAATCCTTCTTTTTGTCGAATGACAATAGGGAGGAACTGAAAAGGCATCCTCCGCAGGTTGTTATCAATTTTGGCTCTTTGTTCACCATGCGAAAGAAAGGTTGTTCCGGCTCCCGATATATACCTTTTTCGGTGTATTTTGAACTTCTACCGGGTGTAAGGCTTTACCTTTGCATTTTGCCCGAGAAATCAGGCTACAATATTCACTACTATGCGCATCATCCCGGGTAAAATCCAAAATCTTCCTTTGTTTGAATCAGTTGATCGGGGCTATCTCCTGGGAACAGCTGAAAACAATGTCTTTATATCGAAAAGGGATATCAAACCAGGTACCGAGCCCGACACGGAAATTGAAGTCTTTGTTTATTACAACGAAATGAAGGATCTGGAGGCCACCACCAAGCTTCCCTTGCTTCAGTTGGGTGAAGTCGGTTGTTTTCGTGTAGGTAATTCCAACGATCTCGGTGCGTTTATCGATATCGGCTCCCGAAGAGATATTCTCATCCCTCAAAAGGAGCAGGTTGAAGGTCTGGAAACAGGTCGTATGACTCTGGTTGTCCTTTGCGATGATCAGGTGAACAGAAGACTTTATGCTTCAACTAAGTTGAACCGTCACCTGCGCAATGAAGATATCCCTTATAAAAGAGGTGATGAAGTGCAACTTACCATTGCTGAGAAGATCGATATCGGACGCCGTGTGGTAGTAGATGGAAAATTCATCGGTGCCCTTTTCCGTCAGGAAATGATGGACCGTGTGCGTCTTGGAGAAAAAGTAAAAGGATATATCAGAAAGGTTGAAGGCAAAGACATCATCGTGAGTATGCAACGCGAAGGATTGGACTTGCTGGATGATTCCAAGGCCAGAATCATGGATTATCTTGAGGGCAATGGTGGTTACGTGAGACTCAACGATGATACAGACCCGGAAGAAATAAAACTTCGACTGCACATGTCGAAGAAGGCCTTCAAACGTGCTGCAGGTATGCTTTTCAAAGAGGGGAAAGTATTGCTCACGAAATTGGGAATTAAAATCAACAAAACCGGGGAATTACCTGATGGCTGGGAAAACCACAAATTCATTGAGGGAGAGGACTCCGGAGACGAGAAAAAGGCTGATCAGAGAAAACCGGAGAAACCTAATTTTGAAGAGCGTGGTGTGGCCAGAAAGGATACCAGAAGGAATTCTTCGGCGGATAAGGAAAAACCCCGTGAAAAAAAATTCTTGGATCGTGGCGGTGATAGAAGTTCAGATAAACCGCGTCAGGATAGAAAACCTGCTGCACCCAGATCAGATACCAGGCCGAAGAGTTCGCCTCCAAAGAAGACAGGCGAAGTGCGCAAGTTTTCCGGCGATAGCGAAAATAAGAGCCGGCCACCTGTTAAACAATTGACATTTAAAGGTAAAAAATAGAAGCATGGCGGGCAGATGGCGTCATTGGTTTCAATCTTTGCTGCGAATTCTGTGTTACCGTTGTGGACTTGAACAGTTGTTTTTTTCCTCCGGATCACGCAGGAATCTGGTGCTCATGTTTCATAATGTTGTGCCGGTTGCTGATGAACAGCTCAACCCAAGAAATATTTCTGTCAAACATTTCGCTGGCATACTTGACTACATCCGCAAGCATTATCAGGTAGTTCCTTTACGAGATTTAAAATATGCGAAGGCCAATAGCGGTATGATTGCGATCACTTTTGATGATGGTCTTGTCAACAATCTTAAGTATGCCGCAAAGGTCCTGGTGGAAAGAAATCTGCCTGCAACTTTTTTCGTATGTACACCCCGATTGTTTGGCAATGAAATTTTGTGGCCTGACGAGTTAAGCCTTTTGCTGAAGACTGCAGGTGATCGGGTTTCGTTTAATGGCAGAGTTTTTACCAAACATTACAGAAGTCATTTTCGTGAAATTGATACGAACAAAAAACTTGAAGATGTACTGTTGAATTCGTCGCATGAATTGATTGATCGATTTCTGGATACCTTGAGAAAAAATCAAGACTCTGGTGGTCATTGCAATGGGTGGAATGAAGATTTTTGGAGGGTGATGAAGGGTGAAGAAGTCAAGTTACTGTCTGAAATTCCTGGAATGAACATCGGCGCTCATGGTATTACCCATCGGAATCTTGTGGGACTATCCGATGAAGATTTGAAAGAAGAACTACAGGCGAGCCGTAAGTATTTGTCAGATGTGCTTTCAGTGAATGTCGATATGATAGCCTGGCCCTTTGGTCTGTATGATGACAGAATATGCAGCGCGGCAAAAGATGCGGGTTATACCTTCCAGATTGGCGTTCAGAAATCCGATTCGGTTAAATCTGAACTTCAGATTTCCGATCGCCTTGGTATTTACAATGACGTCGGTCTGATTGAACATTTGCATCAAATCAATACTTTCATGCGATGAAAAATATTGATAGTTGGAGACCTTCCACAATTCGCGCGGGGGAAAATACTGGCGATTTTGAGATCGATATTTCGCGGGTCTATGCAGGATCTTTGCATGTTTCTCGTATTCAGTTTCAGGCCTTATATCCTCTGTTAGATAAATATGTAACAGGCAAGTTTCTTGATGCCGGATGCGGAAGAGTACCTTATTATGCTTGTCTTAAGGACAAGGTTCAATTGCACTATTGCATTGACCACAGCACGAATGCACAAGTCCTGCAATATCTTGATGAAGAGGTTGATCTAAGCACTGAATTTATCCTGAATGAAAGTGGCTTTGATTCTGTTTTGTTGAGCGACGTCATTGCCCATGTTGCTGACCCTGCCCTCATGCTTTCAAGACTTGGCCTACACATGAAACAAGGCGGTAGGCTGATCATCTCTACGCCTTTTGTTTACTGGATTTCCGAATATCCGAATGAGTATTTTCATCCGACTGAATTTGCTCTGAAAAAAATGCTCGTTGAAGCCGGATTCGAAATACAATACCTCGTTCCCTATGGAGGATACCCTGATGTATTGCTGGATACATTGAACAAAGGAATGACCGGAAAAGTATCCAATCGGCTTTTCAGATTGTTGGCATCTGTGGTGAAAAAAACTTCTGCGTACAGGAAGTCAAATGAAAAAACAATGTACTCTTACCCGATAGGTTATTGTGTTGTGGCAAACAAACTATGATTTTCGGTCAGGACGTTGTTCGACATATTATTCAGTTTTTTATTTATGACCCCAAAAATCCTTTCATTTTTACTGAAATAGGATTCTGGGTATTTTTTGCGTTGGTTCTTGGAGTGGATTCCTTCCTCCATCGGAACAGAACCCTGAGGCATGCTTTTCTTTTTTTAGCGAGCCTTTTTTTCTACTACAAAACCACGGGAATATTTTTCCTTCTTCTTCTATTTACCGCGTTTTGGGATTTTTTGGTCGGAAAGCTCATATACAGAACACGGAACAAAAGCAAACGCAAGACCTGGCTGGCGGTCAGTATACTGATGAATCTCGGTGTGCTTTTCTATTTCAAGTATGCTTATTTTTTTACTGATATCTACAATGCTTCCATGGGGACGCATGGCAAGGTATTCAACTGGCTGGCGCATTGGAGCAATGGGTTTTTTGGATCTCACTTTGTAGTCGACAAAATCATTCTCCCCATCGGAATTTCATTCTTCACTTTTCAAAGCATCAGCTATACAGTTGAAGTATACAGGGGGGTATTGAAACCCGTTAAGAAGTTTACAGACTTTGCTTTTTTCGTTACTTTCTTTCCTCAGCTTGTTGCCGGACCAATAGTCAGGTCCACCGATTTTATTCCCCAACTCTACAAACCTTATTCCCTGAGCAAATATGAATGGGGTCTTGCTGTTTTCTGGGTGCTCAACGGTCTGGTGAAGAAAATTCTGCTTGCAGACTATATCGCAGTCAATTTTATCGATAGAATTTTTGCAAAACCGGATGCTTATACAGGGTTCGAAAATCTGATGGCGATTTATGGTTATAGCCTTCAGGTTTATGCCGATTTCAGCGGCTACACTGATATGGCCATTGGTGTCGCACTGCTGATGGGATTTCATCTCACGCGGAATTTTGACTCTCCTTATAAAGCAGTAAATGTTTCTGATTTCTGGCGACGATGGCACATGTCTTTATCCAATTGGCTGCGCGATTATTTGTATATCCCACTGGGTGGAAACAAACGTGGTAGCATTGGGTCATACATAGCATTGTGCCTTATTGTGCTTGTGGTATTCGCCTTGTCTCAATCATGGCTTGTGCTGGCAGGTTGTGCTTTTGGTGTTGGTTGCTGCGTTATTGCTGCCCAATTCTTTCCGCCTTTTGCCGGCTGGGTTACGACCAATCTTAATCTGATGATAACCATGATAGCAGGAGGATTATGGCACGGTGCGTCATGGAATTTTATGATTTGGGGTGCGCTCAATGGATTCGCATTGGTCTTCTATAAACTCTGGAAACGCATCAGCCCATGGGAGAACAGAAAGCACATTTGGATCATAAGGGCCTGGGCAATCTTCCTTACTTTTTCTTTTATTACTTTCACGCGTGTTTGGTTTCGTGCAGGTAGCAATACCTCATGGGAAGGCTTGAATGAAGAACACAATATTCTGGATGAGCTTCTTGCCGCTACAACAATGCTCAATCAAATATTTCTTCATATGGACTGGTCAGTAGCTCCTCAGGTGCTTTGGAGTTATGGCAATGTTTTTCTCGTGGTGCTTTTCGGTATGATCATTCACTGGTTACCTTCTAATCTGAAGGAAAAATACAGAACGGCATTCGCTACTATGCCGATCTGGTTGATCGGGATTGTCTGCTTTGTGACGATTTTTTCAGTTTATCAGGTTATGTCGGCCGACCTGCATCCATTTATTTATTTTCAATTCTGATGTTTATGCATCTTTTCATCAACGGTTTTGCCCTAACGTAAATTTGCGCAATGGAAGTTCTCATTGTTTTCTTGCTCATCCTTCTGAACGGTGTTTTTGCAATGTCAGAAATTGCAACCGTTTCCGCTAAGAAGTCACGACTCGAAACTGCAGCAAAAAAGGGAGACAAATCTGCTCGCAAGGCATTGGAACTTGTAGCAAATCCGGGTCGATTTCTCTCAACTGTTCAGATAGGAATCACCCTGATTGGGATTCTGACCGGTATTTATAGCGGTGAAAAAATTCAGGATGATTTGGTGAGTGTACTGAATCAGTTTGAGAGTTTGCAACCATACAGCAATACAATCGCTGTAGCTGTGATCGTTGTGAGCCTTACATTCTTTTCCTTGGTGCTTGGGGAATTGGTTCCAAAACGAATTGGTCTTGCGATTCCTGAAAGCATCGCCAAAGCATTGGCCATTCCAATGTATTTTATCTCTGTAATTACTTCGCCTTTTATTTGGCTTCTCACCAGAACTTCAGATGTCATCATCAGCCTTTTGGGGGTGAAGGCTTCAAGTGAAAGTAAGGTGACAGAGGAAGAAATCAGAGCGATAATTCAGGAAGGAACGGATGGCGGGGCCATTGACGAAATTGAGCAGGATATCATGGAGCGTGTTTTCAGCATGGGTGACCGAAAACTCGGTTCGCTGATGACACATCGGGCCGATGTAACAAGCCTTGAATTGCACATGTCAGCAACTGAAGTAAGCGAGATCGTGAGTCATGAGCTTCATTCGGTATATCCGGTACTCAACGAAGAGTCTGAAATTATGGGCATTGTCACCATCAAGGATTTGTTTTTGAACGTTTCAAAGTCCGATTTTAATCTGAAAAAGCATATCAAAACGCCTGAATACGTTTCTGAGGGGTTATCCGCTTTTGAAACATTGAAATTCTTTAAGTCTGGAAAGAAACATCAGGCTGTTGTCGTGGATGAATATGGTCAGATGCAGGGAATCGTCACCATGACTGATTTACTCGAGGCCCTTGTTGGTGACGTATCTGATTTTCACGGATCGGAGTTCTCATTTGTGCAGCGGGCAGACGGCTCCTGGTTGATTGATGGCCAGTATCCTTTCATCGAATTTCTTGGAAAGTTTGATATGGATGAATTTATCCATGAACACGATTACAATACCTTGAGCGGTTTGATACTCAATGAGCTGAAAAAAGTACCAAAACCGGGTGATCATTTTACTTGGTATGGTCTGGAAATCGAAATTCTGGATATGGACGGCGCTCGCATTGATAAAGTATTGGTTTCACAAAGAAATTCCTGATCTCTCAGGATTTGATTTTACTCTCTTCAGACCTTGCGAATTCTCTGTATTTTCGCGCCGCAGGCGAAATTATCGCTGCAACTATTTATAAGCTTTAATGGAGCAAACAATTCAAAGTAAGACGGGCAATGTATCCCGACTTCTTAGCCAACTCAACGAGTCGGCAACTCTTGCTATGGCTCGGATCAGCAGGGAACTTACCCAGCAAGGTCTTGATATCGTCAGCTTATCCCTCGGTGAACCTGACTTCGATACGCCGGATTTTATTAAAGACGCGGCCAAAAAAGCACTGGATGGAAATATCACACACTATCCACCTGTCAATGGTTTTCTTGAGGTAAGGAAAGCGGTAGCTGCGAAATTTTTGCGGGACAATGGTTTGACATATTCGCCGGATCAGATCGTCATCTCAACTGGTGCCAAGCAGGCCATCGCTAATGCGATTTATGCGTTGGTCAATCCGGGAGATGAGGTTATCATGCCAAGTCCTTTTTGGGTGAGCTATGCTGAACTTGTAAAACTCGTTGGAGGTATACCGGTTTTGTTGTCAGCTCCTGTCGAACAAGATTTTAAGATTACTGCTGCTCAGCTCGAAAAGGCAATAAACTCAAAAACCAAACTGATCATATACAGCTCTCCTTGTAATCCAACCGGGTCGGTTTATAGTGCAGGCGAGTTGGAAGCATTTGCTGCTGTCATTGAAAAGCATGATGAATTGTACGTCATCAGCGATGAGATATACGAGCTCATCAACTTCTCTGGTAAGACTCTGAGTATTGCATCAATCGGCAACATGATCGATCGGACAATCACCGTGAATGGCGTTTCAAAGGCATTTGCTATGACCGGATGGAGAATTGGCTATATAGGTGCTCCAAAGTGGATTGCTGATGCATGCAGTAAGATGCAGGGACAGATAACCAGCGGCGCCAACAGTATAGCGCAAATGGCCACACTTGCTGCAGTAAATGCCGACCCATCTGTGGTGAAGCCTATGATCGATACTTTTTTAAAGCGAAGAGATTTGGTTTATGATCTTCTTCAAAAAATACCCGGATTAAAAGTCAATAAGCCAGAAGGCGCGTTCTATTTTTTCCCCGATGTGTCTTCTTATTTTGGTAAATCCGATGGTGAAAATACCATTGTCAATGCTACAGATCTATCTATGTATTTGTTGAAAAAGGAATATGTTGCCGTGGTAACCGGGGATGCTTTTGGTGACGAAAATTGTATACGGATATCATACGCTACATCTGAAAATGTGCTTCGGGAAGCATTGAGCAGAATTGCACGTGGTCTCGCTCGTTTAAAGTAATTTGAGAAGATGAACAAAGAGGAACTTATTCAGCTATTCGAAAAGTTTGAATCATTGACTGCATTGGTTGTTGGTGATGTTATGATTGATGCCTATTATTGGGGTAAGGTTGAACGTATCTCTCCTGAGGCACCTGTGCCGGTAGTGCAGGTACAGAAAAAGGAAAACAGACTCGGTGGAGCTGCCAATGTCGCGCTGAATATCAAAAATCTTGGTGCAAAGGCCATTATCTGCTCAGTTGTTGGAGATGGCCTTCATGGTGATTTTTTTCGCACTGCACTCAAAGAAAATGGTTTTACAACAGAGGGAATTATCGATTCTCCCGAAAGAATGACAACCATAAAAACACGTGTCATCAGTCAGGGCCATCATCTGCTGAGAGTTGACGAAGAAATCACAACACCGCTCTCTGCAACTGATGAACGCCATTTGCTTGATTGTATCAAGGCCATATTGCACCGTCAGAAAATAGATGTGATCATTTTTGAAGATTACAACAAGGGAGTGCTTACAGAAAAGGTGATCTCAACTGTTATAGGTTGGGCCAAAGAAAAAAGTATACCGACTGCGGTGGATCCTAAAAAGGATAACTTTTTCGAATATGGTAATGTTACCTTGTTCAAGCCGAATCTCAAAGAATTGAAAGAAGGCTTGAAATTGGATTTCGATAAACACAACATGGAATCGCTTAAACACGCTGTAATACAACTTGAGGAGAGGCTGAACAGTGATATTACCCTTGTAACGCTTTCAGAGCAGGGTATTATTTGTAAGGACACAAAAGGCTTTCACATTGAGTCTGCACATCCGCGTGAAATTCTTGATGTCAGCGGGGCCGGTGATACTGTTATCGCTGTAGCTTCACTCGTTCTTGCTGCTGGTGCGTCAAGCAATGATATCACATCAATAGCAAATCTTGCTGGCGGATTGGTTTGTGAAAAGGTAGGCGTGATGCCGGTTGACAGAGAGACACTCCTTCAGGAGGCTATTCAGAAGTTATCTGTTGAACATATTCGCCTTTAACCTGTTATCTTCGGAATTGGAACAAGTAAAACCATACACCCGAGAAGGCGAGAAGAAGGAGCAGGTTGCTCAAATGTTTGACAACATTTCGCATTCCTATGATTTTCTCAATCACTTTTTCTCTCTTGGAATAGATGTTCTCTGGCGCAAAAAAGCAATCAGAATATTAAAAAAGGAAAATCCGCAGACCGTGCTAGATGTGGCTACAGGTACGGCTGATTTTGCGCTTGAAGCAGTACGGATGAAGATTGGCGCCAATAAAATTACCGGTGTCGATATCAGTGAAGGAATGCTGGAAGTGGGTAGAAAAAAGGTTGCTGATCGGGGACTTTCTGAAATAGTTCAACTCCGCTATGGTGACTCTGAGAACCTCCCTTTTGAGAATGATTCTTTTGATGCCTATACCGTGGCTTTTGGTGTCAGAAATTTTCAGAATCTGGAAAAAGGTCTCTCCGATATGCTGCGCGTGCTTAAGCCTGGAGCGCTGGGAATTGTGCTTGAATTTTCACAGCCGAAGCGGTTTCCGATAAAACAGTTGTTCGGCTTCTATTTCAAGTATGTCATGCCATTTGTTGGCAAGTTGGTTTCTAAGGATAGCCGGGCATACACTTATTTGCCGGAATCTGTGCAATCTTTTCCTTCGGGAAATGATTTTCTATCTGTCATGCAAAAAGCAGGATACAGGGATTGTAAGTGTATTTCTTTAACAGGTGGAATTGCAAGTATATATCTTGGCAGAAAGTGAAAGCCGAAATTTATCCTTCAGAACTGATTGGTAAAGCCGCAGCGCCCGGCAGTAAAAGTGCAGCACAACGCATGATCGCCTGCTCTTTGCTTGCCCAGGGTGAAAGTACTATCGTCAATTTTCCTATGAACAACGACTGCCAGGCTGCTCTCAATATGGCCCAGTCATTGGGTGCTGTCGTTAGCGTCAAAGGAGAGGATATTTCGATCAGGGGTGGTTATCCCCATGCATTTCGGTCAGGAATCAGAAATCCGAAGTCAAAACTGCAATGCGGCGAGTCAGGGCTGGCTGCTCGCATGTTTACTTCTATTGCAGCGCTTTCAGATCAAAAATTTTCTATCGAAGGCGAAGGCAGTTTGCTGAATCGAACCGTGAGCGATTTTGAAACAATTCTTCCAGAATTTGGTGTGTCAATAATCACCAACAACGGACATCTACCGCTTACCGTTGAAGGACCTATGAAAGGCGCAGAAATGACCTTGGATGCGTCTGTTTCATCTCAATTTCTGAGTGGTCTGCTTATGGCTTTGCCACGGGTAGGTGAGGGATCTGTAATTCATGTTAAGAATCTCAAGAGTAAACCATATATCGAACTTACTCTCCAGATTCAGCAAATGTTTGGCGTGAAAATAAAAACTCAGGGTCTCAGTCATTTTATGATCGAACCCGCACAGTATATAGCTCAGAAGCTTCAGGTTCCGGGAGATTGGAGCGGTGCTGCTTTCTTGCTTGTTGCAGCTGCGTTATGTTCTGATAGCGGCATAGAAATCACCAATCTTCAGACTTCATCTGCTCAGGCAGACAGAGCCATCCTGCAGGCTCTTGAGTTGGCTGGTGTTGAAATCAAAAAGACCGGAGATGGAGTGTTCATAAAGACTGCACAGATTGGTGCATTTGATTTTGATGCCAACGATTGTCCGGATCTATTTCCTCCACTTGCTGTTTTGGCTGCTTTTGCGAATGGTGTATCAACAATTCATGGAGTTAAACGTCTGACTCATAAGGAAAGTGATCGCGCCAAGGCTCTTCAGCTTGAATTTGCCAAAGCGAATATCAGAATTCTGATCAGGGATGATGAAATGAAAATTTATCCGGCTCCTGTCCGACGAGCAATTATAAACTCACACAATGACCACCGCATTGCCATGGCGGCAGCCATTCTCGGGGTAGCAGGTGATCGCATCACAATACGCGGAGCAGAAGCGGTAAACAAGTCTTTTCCTCAATTTTTTGAGGTTCTAAAATCACTTGGTGGTAAAGTCAGCCTTGGTTGATTTTATATTCGCCTGCCATTACTTTGGCAAAAAGGAGTTTACGGTTGTAACAAATATTCCTCATGCAATTCACAGCAGAACAAATCGCGGGTATGCTTCAGGGCAGAGTTGAAGGTGATCCCAAGGCCACAGTGAGCACTCTTGCCAAGATAGAAGAGGGTGTTCCCGGAACACTTACATTTCTATCCAATCCGAAGTATACCGAGTACATCTATACCACCGGAGCGAGCATTGCAATTGTGTCTGAAGATTTTGTTCCTGAAAATAAGTTGCCTGAGTTGCTCACTTTGATCCGTGTAGCCGATGCTTATGGAAGTTTCGCCAAACTGCTTGAGGCTTACAATCAATTTAGGCAACCTCCGCCAGGCATTGATCCGAAAGCTCATGTGGCTTCAACCGCAAAGCTTGGCGCAAAGGTGTACGTCGGAGCGTTCAGTTACATTGGTGAAGGCGCTGTTATTGGTGATGATGTAAAAATTTATCCCAATTCTTACATCGGCGATGGTGTGAAGATTGGAGGAAAGACCGTGATATTCGCCGGTGTCCGTGTATATGCCGACTGTGTAATCGGTGCTTATTGCACTATGCACAGCGGCGTTATCATTGGAGGAGATGGCTTTGGTTTTGCACCAAATAGTGAGAACAATTATCAGAAGGTACCCCAAATAGGAAATGTCATAATAGAAGATCATGTCGAGGTAGGATCAAACACTACGATCGATCGTGCTACGCTCGGTTCGACGATCATTCGCAAAGGCGTGAAACTTGACAACCTCATTCAGATTGCCCACAACGTAGATATTGGTGAAAACACCGTCATTGCTGCTCAAACCGGAATAGCAGGTTCAACGAAGATTGGTCGAAACTGCATGATTGGCGGACAAGTAGGCATTATCGGACATCTGACTATTGCAGACGGAACGAAAATCGCTGCACAAAGTGGTGTCGGGCATGATATCAAGGAACCTGATACTATTGTTCAGGGTTCACCGGCCTTCGGCATCATGGATTATAAAAAATCTTATCTCGGTTTCAGAAAATTGCCCGAAATCATGAAACAACTGAGTGAGATTGAAAAGAAATTGTCCTGATTTAATCCTGTAATTCCAGCACATCCCGACAAATGCCCATAGCTCACTGGCGTAATGCTTTGCACGAATCTATCGCCCTGTTAAAGTTTGGCTGGAAGAAACAAAGTGTTCACGACATTCATTCGCCGTTCGTTTTTGATTTGATCACCAATGTACTGCACGAGAATCGGGACTTTGGGATATTTGAAAGCATCGAAAGTCATAGATTGGAATTATTAAATGATCATCGTTTTATAGAGGTGAGTGACTTTGGCGCTGGAAGCAGGACATTTAAGAGTGATAAAAGAAAAATTAGTGATATTGCAGTAAACACCCTTCAGTCTCAATCGCATGCACAACTATTTTTCAGACTCGTCAATTTTTTACAACCAAAAACAATTCTCGAACTAGGCACTAGTCTGGGTATTACCTCTGCCTATCTAGCCACTGCAGACACCAAAGCAAGAATGATCAGTATTGAAGGAGCAGAATCTTTGGCTGGACTGGCGAGAACAACTGCTGAAAAACTTAGTGTTCAAAACCTGAAAATACTTACCGGCACTTTCGACGACATGCTTCCTCTGGTTCTCGAAGAATTGAAGCACATCGATTTTGCATTGATTGATGGCAATCACAGATACATCTCGACCATACGCTATTTCAATTCAATTCTGGAATATGCTGAACAGGATGCCTGCATGATATTTGATGACATCCATTGGTCACCAGAAATGGAAATGGCATGGCAAGAAATTCTTAGCCATTCTCGTATAACTCTTAGTCTTGATTTCTTCGATTTCGGAATTGTTTTCCTCGGTAAAAGGCACACCAGGGAACATTTTTATCTTACTGTCTGATAGTCCATTCCGGCCGGGCTTTGACGAGGGTTCAGGTAAAATTAACGTTTCATTGCCGACCATTTGGCACGATTCTTCTACTTTTGGCCTCCTTGAAATAAAATATAGAATTCAAAAAATGAAAAAAATCATCATGTTTGCCCTCGCAGCACTGCCATTGTTCAGCATTGCGCAAGACAAAGAAAGACCAGCTTCAACTTCGGCACCGGTCGGAACTCCAGCAAAACCAAACGAAAACAAATTTGCAATTGAAAATCCTGAAGTAATATTTCTTGAGTTAGTTGTAGGAACCAACTCTGCAGGCGCTCAAACTATCAAAGCGGATTTTGGTCGTGAAATCATCGCATCTCTGTCTGATAAAGAATTGGCCAAGCAACTTACTGAGATGCGCACCATGGCTTTTCCAAGTGTGCCCGATGCAATGAACTACCTCGCTAGCCAAGGTTACAAACTGCAGCAGAATTATCAAACTACTGATAAAGAAGGTAAGGTTGACACTCATTTCGTGTTTGAAAAGCGCATGGCTCGCAAGCAAGGTTCAGGTGATGGTGTTGCAAAGCCCCGCCCTGAACGTCCGACCGAAGGTCAGGCCAAACCTGCCGCAACTACTCGTCCGGTTGAAAGAACTCCGGCTACCAAACCGGATGAAAAGAAGAAATAATAATCTTCATCATAGTGAAACCCCGGATTTATCCGGGGTTTTTCTTTTGCTTCTATTATTGATAATACGTGTTTTGTCAAAGCTCCGTTTAATGCCCAAGGCAGTAAATTTGTTCTTTCAGCCAAAAATCATAATTGAGACCAAAGCAGCCTCATTCCAATTTAAAAAAGGCAATAACTGTGAGCTCAACCAGAAAAATGAAAGAAAAAAGGTCGCTTAGAATTCTTTATGTGCTTGCTTTCTATATTGCTCTACAACTATCCTGGTGGGGTTATCATATCGTTCAGTTGAATAGCGAACTGTTTGAACTGAAGGCTGAAACAGCAGGACTGGCGAATCAGTCAGAATTCAGTACAAGGGTCATGATGGTTATCGGTGAAGGAACGGTATTTTTCATACTGCTGGCGCTTGGATTCTGGTACATCAAACGCACTGTTTCCAGAGAATTGGAGCTCGCGAGAATGGAGCAAACTTTTTTGCTCTCAGTCACGCATGAGCTCAAAACACCGATTGCTGCTGTTAAACTCAATCTGGAGACAATGAAGTCACGGAGACTATCAGAAGAGCAATTTGCTCAGTTGATAGCGCAGGCATTGACAGAAACAAAACGACTGCAATCGCTCACTGAAAATATACTACTTGCAACAAGACTGGATCAGCAATCGGGCTCTCTGTTGCGCCATCCTGTCAATTATTCTGCCTTGGTGGAATCTGAAGTTGGCCGGTTCAAAAAAATATTTAATACAGAAATTCTGAGCAAAATTGCTGGTGACATTTTTGTCAAAGGTGATGAACAGATGCTGTCTGCAATGGTGATAAACCTCATTGACAATGCGATCAAATATTCCGGTGATAGAATTGAATTGACCTTATTCACCCGGACAGGCGAGGCTATTCTTGAAGTTGCTGATTTTGGCACTGGTGTGCGGCTTGAAGACTCTCAAAGAATATTTGAAAAATTTTACCGCGGCGGCAACGAACAATCCAGAACCACAAAAGGCACTGGTCTAGGGCTTTTCATTGTTCGGAATGTAGCAAATCTTCATGCTGGCCATGCTTCTGTTCGCGCCAATAGCCCGAAAGGAAGCATCTTTGCAGTGAGTATACCGATTAATTAAATTGAATGGCTAATCAGAAAAAGGTTTGTCTTGTAATTCTGGATGGTTGGGGCAAGGGAGCGCCAAACAAGAGCAATGCTATACATATGGCTAAAACTCCTTACGCCAGCTATTTGAGTCAAACATATCCATGGGCAGAGTTGCGCACGGAAGGAGAAAATGTGGGTCTACCCGAAGGTCAGATGGGCAACAGTGAAGTAGGTCACATGAACATTGGAGCGGGTCGTGTTGTGTATCAGGATCTTGTTAGAATCAATATTGATATTCGAGATGGAAAGTTTCATGAGAACAAAACGCTCACGGATGCTTTTCGCCATGCGGCCTCGCAAAACAGATCAGTTCATCTCCTGGGTCTTGTAAGCGACGGTGGAGTGCACTCTCATATTGATCATCTTAAGGCGTTGGTAGATCTAGCAAACAACTATAAAAATGTTTCAACTTATGTCCATGCATTTACCGACGGACGGGATACTGATCCAAAAAGCGGTCTCGATTTTGTCCGGGATTTGCAAACGCATCTTCATGCCAAAACAACTCGTATTGCTTCGGTAATTGGCAGGTATTACGCGATGGACAGAGACAAGCGATGGGACCGGGTTGCCAGAGCTTATAATCTCATGGTGCGCGGTGAGGGAACTTCATTCAGGTCTGCAGAGGATGCCGTGCTAAGAGCATATGAAACGGATATTACTGATGAATTCATTGAACCATCATGGATGGAAGATGAAAATGGGTTGCCGCTTGCGATGATTAAACCGCATGATGTTGTGATCTGTTTCAATTTCAGAACTGATCGTTGTCGTGAAATCACTATGTCTTTGACACAACAAAATTTTGCTGAGTTTGGCATGGAGAAAATGCCGCTGTATTACGTTACGATGGCGAATTACGACGATACTTTCAGAGAAGTAAATGTGGTTTACGATAAAGATAATCTCGCCGATACTTTGGGTGAAGTAATTGAGAAGAACAGTAAAACGCAAGTTCGAATAGCGGAAACTGAAAAATATCCTCATGTCACTTTCTTCTTCAGCGGTGGGCGTGAATTGGAGTTTAAAGGTGAAAGAAGGATCATGATTCCCTCTCCAAAGGTTGCTACTTACGACCTGAAGCCTGAAATGAGTGCACAGGAAATAGCAGACGCCATTACTGGTGATATGAAGATGAATCATCCGGATTTTATCTGTTTGAATTTTGCAAATCCGGATATGGTAGGACATACTGGTGTATTTGATGCGATTGTCAAAGCTGTCGAAACAACGGACCATTGTCTCAGGCAGGTCGTTGAAGCCGGCTTGAAGGAAGATTATTCTTTCGTAATAATCGCTGATCACGGCAATGCTGACTTTGCACTGAATGAGGATGGTACGCCAAATACTGCGCATACTACCAATCCTGTTCCGGTTTGGATAATTGATAGAGATGTCAAATCGGTAAGGAATGGAAAACTGGCCGATGTTGCTCCTACGATTTTACATCTGTTGGGTTTGGATCAACCCGCCGCTATGACCGGAATTGTCCTGGTATAAAGATGATCGCATCGTGCAATGCATTTTATATTGACCATTAAGATGGTTTTAGGGCTTTTTAATCATCCCATTGAAATGTCATCTTGCGTATTCTATCTTCAAGACTTTCAGAAGTCATACGCTCACGCAATCGGTCAACCATGATTGGAAAAGCAAACGGCGTTGGCTTATCCGGATAGGTGATGATGATTTTCTGATTGTTGATCCTCGTTAGTGCTTTGCGCAGTCGGGGCATTTCGAGTTGAAAATTAATTACTTCATCGTACGATTGTCTTAGAAGAAGATTATCCGGATCATAATCTGTGAATACCTGAAAAATTAATTGGGCAGAGCTTTGAAGATGCCTGTCTTTGATTTGCTGACCCGGATAGCCTTTAAAGATCAATCCTGAGATCGCTGCGATCTCTCTGAATTTTCTTGAGGCCAACTCTGAAGAATTCACCCCGGCCATGACATCCTGTTCGAGGGAATCGGTGTCCGTAAGTGCAGACCCTAAAGCTTCTTCAAGACGAATGGGTTGATCACTCAACAATTCGAAACCGTAATCATTGTATGCCAATGAAAATGAAACCGGATATAGTTGACTCAGCCGGTATGCAAACAATGCAGCCAGTCCTTCGTGAACAAACCTTCCCTCAAACGGATAAAAGAGGGCGTGATGTCCATCTTCTGTTTCAAACATTTCTATAAGAAACTCATTTTCCTCAGGAACCTTTGATCTCTCATTTTGCAATCCAATGATCGGTTGAATGATTCTTAGTTCAATGTCCGAAAGACGAGTATTGTCCGGATGATTTGCTTCCTGAATTTTTCTTCTTAACATGACACTCATCTTGGACGAAAGCGGCAGACGCCCTCCAAGCCATGCAGGACTTTTGCCTCCTGGTCGATTCGTTTTGCGAACAGTAGCTGTAAGTTCTTTAACCCGGACAAGTTCAAGATTGATACCGGCAAACCAGAATGAATCACCTTCTTTCATTTGCGCAATGAAAGACTCTTCCACATGACCTAAGATACCACCTCTGGCGAATTTCACAGTCATCATGGTTTCACTCACGATGGTGCCGATCGACATTCTGTGTTTTCTGGCAATCCGACCGCTTGAAACTTTATACAAACCATCCGTTCTGATGAGTTTCTTATAGTCTTCGTATTTGTTCAGGGAATTGCCGCCGGTGGCGGTGAAAAGCAAGAGCTTATTCCATTCATCATCCGTCAATGTGTGGTAACAAAATGTTGTCCTTATTTCCGAAAGTGTTTTATCCGCATCAAATCCGGATCCGATCCCGAGCGTTACCAGATATTGCATAAGCACATCGAAGCAAAGTGTCATGGGAATTTTTTCTTCAAGAAATTCTTCTGAAATAGCCTGGCGCAATGCTGCAGCTTCGATAAGTTCCAGTGAATGAGTTGGAAGAAAATAAATCTTGCTTGGAGCATCCGGCCGGTGACCACTTCGCCCGGCGCGTTGCACGAATTTGGCAACACCCTTCGGACCGCCGATCTGCACAATGGTTTCAACTGGAGCAAAATCGACTCCAAGATCCAGGCTGCTTGTGCAGATTACTGCCTTCATTCGACCTTCGTAGATAGCATCTTCTACCCAATTTCGGATTTCTTTGCTGATACTGCCATGGTGCATGGCCATTACCCCCGCCAGAGATGGATCTGCTTCCAAGATTTTGCGATACCATATTTCGCATTGCGATCTCACATTGGTGAAAATCAATGTCGATTCACTTTGATGAATAATCGGAATCAGTTCTCTGAGCAAGTTGGTCCCCAAATGCCCTGCCCACGGCATACGTTCTGCTTTTTCAGGTAAGACGCTGATAACCTCGATATTTTTTTTGATGTCGCTTCGGATGATTATGCCGTTTTGATGACGGTCAGCACCTAACAACACCTCTTTGGCCTCATTTAAATTTCCAATTGTGGCCGAAATTCCCCAGATCAAAATATTCGGGCAAAGTGTTTTCAACCTGCTCAGCGCCAGTTCAACCTGCACTCCGCGTTTAGAGCCAAGAAGTTCATGCCATTCGTCAGCGACGAATAACATCAGATTGGAGAGAATCTTTTCTCCGTCTTTCATGGCCAGCAAGAGGTGTAAACTTTCAGGAGTGGTAATCAGAACATTCGGAATTTCAGAACGCTGCAATTTTCTTTCGGCGGTTGACGTATCTCCGGTTCTGATGCCAACTTTGACCGGAAGCTTCAAGTCATCTATAACCCGTTGTGCCGAAATCAGTATTTCTTTTGCCAATGCCCTGATAGGAGTGAGCCATATAAGTCGCAGACCTTTCACTGGGGTGGAATAATCTGTGAATTGGCACAGAAAGGGTAGGAGCAGTGAATATGTTTTCCCGCTACCGGTCGGTGCATTGACGATACCGTCTAGCCCGTCAGAGCTCGCTTTCCATGCTTCCCGCTGAAAGGACATTGGTTCCCAGCCGCGGGAATTCATCCAGGACTCACACTTTCCTATCTGAGCCTGCATAACGCTTGTTTTCTGAATTAGTTTTGATCATCTTTGCCGTAATATCGGGTTGCAGCATTTTTAGGCACCGTTTTTGAAAACTGCTTCCGGTCAAACAAAAAAACACATGAAAAAGTTAATTGGATTATTGATTTTTACTTGCTCTCTGGTTTTAGGCTCTTTTGCTCAGTCTGATAAGGACTATAAAGATTTGCTGACAATGTTCGTCAGTGAGAAATATGAAAAATGCCTGTACAAAGCTGAGGGTTATACGTTAGGTGATGACACCAAAAAAGATCCTTTGCCATATCTGTTTATGAGCCGTTGTTATTATGAAATGTCAAAAAAGGACGAGTTTAAGGAGAAATATCCCAACGCGTTCAAAGACGCATTGAAGTTCGCTTCAAAATATGGCTCTAAAGACAAGCAAAAGGTATACATGGTTGACTACGAAGATTTTTTTGCGGAGCTTCGCAAAGCAGCTATGGCCGAGGCTGAATCCATGATGGATTCTGAAAAATACAGCAAGTCAAAGCAGATTTATGACCAGTTGCTGGATCTTGATCCGAATGATGCCGGTGCACAGCTGATGCTTGGATTGTCTTTTCAGGCTCTGAAATCCAAAAAGGAAGCCGAAACAGCTATTGCGAAGGCAAAGCAGATTTTGGTTGACAAAACAGCGGGACAGTCCAAGGAGCAATTGCAGCTTCTGCGCGATGCTCTATCACGTCATGCAACTGCATTGAGCAGCAGCAACAAGGCACTTGCCAAGGAGTGGTTGGATCTGGGACTGGAATATTTTCCTGATGACAAGGAATACAAAGTAACCTACGATTCTATTGGGGGTTAATCAAACCCTTCCCTCAAATAATATAAGGTCAGCCTCAGGCTGACCTTTTTCTATTTTTCCATTTTAATATCATCGGCCAGGGCCACTTGCCTCCCTGTACAGTATAATAGGGCGTCAGCTCTCCACCAAAAGATCTGAAATACTCTTCAATTTCTGGTACTACAGAACCTTCGAAATCGAACTCAATTGCTCTCTTTTCTTTGGAGAAAACAATACTTTCATATAGTGAAAGAGATCCAGCCGCGTTTAGTCTTTGACTTCGATCGACGGCACTCAGCAGATTGTAACAAGTTGGTCCGTTCAAATTGCAAATGTTCAACGCAACAGGTTTTACCCCGTTCAAGACAACTGTCCAAAAACCGTATTCCGGATTTTGCAGCAATTCAAGAATTTTTTTGAGTATCGGTTCGTGAAGCTTAACTGGTTTATCCCGCAGATTGTTCCGAAGCATTTGCAAGGCTGTCAGAACATCACCGTTGTGCAACATGATAAGGTTCTCTCTGCGTGCTTTGTTGATTTTATTCCTTCGGCTGGAGTCCATTCCGGATGATACTTCATCAATTGACCGATTGATGTCCAACCTATAGGTGTATCGAACAGTCGTTCTCATATTCTTCCAGATCATGGGTTGCATATCTGTCCATCCGCTTGGGAAATCAAGTTTATAGTAGGCAAATCCTGAGTTCGTCAGATATTCGGCAATGCAGGTTGAGATTTGTTTTTGAAATGACTGAACCTTCACAGGATTGTTTTTTGACTGAGCAATGCACAGTCCGATATGTGGTGAAAATGGCGGTGTGATCAGTGTTTGTATGCCATTTCTTCCTCCCACAAATGCTGAAAATTTTCCTACAATATTCTCCTTTTCATCCAAAATGAAAAATCGTCTGAATCGATGGTCATAACAGGATGCCCAAATTTCTGAACAGAAAAAATCCGTCTGTTCAACCAGATCCTGACAATCCTTTTTGACTTGAGCATGTTCAACGATTCGAAAACTCATGCGGTTTTTTCCTTTTTGCAATTTTGATTTAGAAAATAAAAAACTGCCATTGCATTGAGCACAAGGTAAACAACTTTTGCCCATACCATCGTTTTCACAGCTCCGAATTCATCCATGCCGTTTGTCTTCGCAAGCCAAAACGCAGCTATTACGATAACGAAATGAAATGAGTCTATTGCCAGAGTATACCATTGTCTTCCCAAACGATAAATGACAAATGAGAGGGTCCCTATAACGAAGTTCAGGGCATACCAGTAACTGAGTATCCGAAGATACGTCATGCCTTCCGACCAGGCTTCTCCAAAAATGAAGCCCAGTGTATTGTCTGGTAAAATCTGAACAATGCCTGCGAGGATTGCGGCAAAAGCAGAAAACCGGATGAAATTTTTTGTGTAATAATCCCGCAGTTCTTCACCGCTCTGTATTTCTGAAATTCGCTGGTAAAATACCTGTCCGTATGAGGTTGAAAGCATTCCAAGAGGATTGAAAAATATCCTGCGGCTGAGTGCAATGAGCCCGATCGGAATCAATGCTTTTTCACCATAGAAGTAAATAAAAACTGCAACGTGTGCCCATTGTGCCAGATTATTTAGTACAGCAGCTGGGACAGCAAATATCGGATAGTCTTTGTGCTGTGAAGCCAGCTCTGTTAGTTTCGCTTTAGACAGTTTTTTAAATAACAATGGTTCACTTTCCCTGAACTTAAACCATGAATAGGCAGTGGCAACAAAGTTTCCCACTATTGTGCCAGCAATAAGGCCTCCGAAACCAGAGTTCAACAAACCCATCGCAAGCTTAACAGGCTCTCCCGTTGCCGAATAGATGAGTTTTGCTTTAGCTGCTACGGCATAAGTTTTTTTTCGGCTAAACCAATAGTTGATGATGTTAAAGAAGGCAAGAAGAAAAACGGCAATAGGAAGTGTCCAAAGCCAAACCGATAATTGTGGATTGTGCGCCAAACTGCCTATGAGGTCACTGAGAAAAGTTGTTCCAATCAGTAAAACAAGACATGAAACAATGGCTACACGGGTCGCAAGCGCCGCAATATGCCTTGCATCCTCTTTGTTCTCCGGATGCATGATGGCGAATTCATACTTCCCTGTTACAACAACAGACAAGATACTGAGCAACATGAAATATTGTTCGAATGTGGCGAAATCTGATGGACTGAAAACCCTCGTCAGAATAGGAGAAAGCAACAGTGCAATCCCCTGCCCGAGCGCTGTTCCGGTCAGCAGAGTGACCACGTTGCGAGCGAATTCATTTTTCAGAACCGATCGGATAGCTTTCTTCAGTTGTTTCTGTTTTTGTTTGGTCTTCCGGCGCTTGCGTATATACGCTCGATAATTTCAACGACTTTCATTCCTTCAAGTGCGTTGGTTGTGATATTGGTTCTTCCTTTCAGAGTATCAACAACATTCGCTATGATAAACCCATGATTGGCAGCAGATCCTTTGTATGTTCCATAGTCATTGGCAGAATTGGATGGCGGAAGCTCCGGCATGACATAATCTTTGATATGGCAATAATGCACTTCATTCATGTATTGTCCGCTGAGCTTCACGGTGCCTTTCTCTCCAATGATGGTTAAACTGCTTTCGAAATTTCTGTCCCACACAGAGGTCGAGAAATTGATCGACCCCGAACCTCCCTGCAGAAAATCAAACTGCACCAAACCGGAATCTTCAAACGCCGTACTCATGCTGTGATTGAAGTCTCGGAATCTCGCCTGAATATTGGTTATATCACCGAACAACCAATACATGATGTCGATGAAATGGGAAAACTGCGTGAACAAAGTTCCCCCATCCAAATCCGTTGTTCCTTTCCATTTATTTCCATGATAATAACGGTCATCTCTGTTCCAGTAACACTGTATGTCAACCATAAATATTTTACCAAGCAAACCCTGTTGAATAACGTCCCGGGCCCAAATGCTAGGCGGACTATAGCGGTTTTGCATAACACAAAAAACCTGCTTGTTCATCTGAAGTGCCCGGTGCATAATCTTCTCGCAGTCGGCACGGTGAAGCGCCATCGGTTTCTCTATCACTACATGCCTCATTCTGTCAAGTGCCTCCAGCGAATGAATGGCATGCAATCCATTGGGTGAACATACAGCGACTACATCACAGTCAGCCTGCTCATGAAGCATTTTCGATACATCATTGTAATAGAAAACTCCTTCAGGAACCGATGCTTCATTCTCCGGCAAAATATCGCATACGGAAACAAGCTTCGCTTCTGGGTGGCGAATAATCATTTCCATGTGTCTTTGACCGATATGACCGGCGCCAATGACAGCAAAACTGATTTTTTCTTTTGATGAAATCATTCCGGCGGTGAATTTAACCGAGATTGTTCAGTGCATTTCCATACTCTAACAAAAACTCACCGAATCCCCAATGGTTGTCTTCAGGTTGTTGGGTGCGCAAAACTCATTGGCCTCTGATTTATTGAGATTTCACTTATGGCCTTAATCCCTGGCTGAGCGATTGAAAAGAATGTATCCAAAATTGAAAATGATGCTCCAGGGCGATTCTTTCAGATCGTAATAATTTCCACTTAAGCTAACCGGACCCAATGGTGAATGGAAGACCACTGAAGCTGAACCGATGTAGTATTGGCGTGAAGTAAAATCGTACTCGGCTTTACCAAGCTGATTCCTGACGATTGCCCCGAACGGATTGAATGCATAACCTTCCACGCGGAGATCAAGTGACTTGTTGAATGAGAAAACGTGCATTAAACCCGCAGCAACATAATTGTGGGCTCTGAAATTCGGCAAAAAGAACGTTCTGCTTTCCGGTATCGGTGTACATGAAGGCGCGGCAATGCTGCTGGCTATGTAATTGTTGAAGAATTCCTGGGTACTTGTAACGCCTTCGATCATAAAACCGAAACTCGCTTTACCGATTCTGGAGAAATAATTCTGATAATGCAATTTTGCGGTATACCACAAATGATCAGCTGTTGTGGTATCTCTTATGGTGGAGGTCGTTCCCGGAATGGTAGATTCTTCTCCCAGGATTCCTTTTGCACTGATCAAAAGAAAAGTGCCGTCATTGGCAAACTGTTTCTTGTTGAGTGTGCTGCGCTCATAGGACATCCGAAGTATACCGGCATCAAACTCAGTCTTATCAGCCGTATCAGTCGACAAAAAGTTTGTTTGCTGGTAATAATCATCGAACATGTGCGAGTAGATGGCATCGCCGCGCAACGTGCCTTTATTACCTGCCGGTATCGACATACTTAAATGTCCGAATCGTTCGTTGAGAAGTATGTAGGAGGGCTTAACATCCTCGAAGAAGGTTGCCAGACTCTTGTAATAGTCCCAACGATTAAAGGTGAATCCACCCTGAAGCGAAATAGGCAAGGTTCCCGGAAAGTCCCATCTCAGATTGGCATTAATTGAACCATAAAAACGTCCGAAATAACTATTGGCAGAAATGGTAGCTGAAGTTAATCCGAAGATGTTGTACCTCAAACCTATATATCCTGTGTTGATTGACCGTGAAGAAAAGTTGCCACCAAATGCGAGCATCAGATCCTTTTCTTTCTTAGCTTCAAGTTGAAGCTTGAACATGCCTGTTTCACTGTTGTATGAGGAGCTTGGATAAATAGAACTGATCTTATCATCACTCACGATCCTGAAGTATGGCTTTTTCAATTTTGACAATTCAATGGCTTCATTTTTTCTCCCCATAATTTTTTTTACATAGCTCCTTTGTGTCTTTTCAAGCCCTGTAATTTCTACTTCTTCTATCAATAGCGGTTTGAACTTAGAACGAAACTTTTTCCTTGACGAATTCTTCTCTGCAAGAGTTACTCTCCGGGAAATCAAATTCTGAATTGAGCGCAAACTGTCCAGGGTTGTGATGTATCCGGATTCTATTGCCACAGCGGACTTTTCAAAATCGAACGTGCCGATGTCCTTCAGTTGCGGTTCCACTACAATGGTCTGCTCGCACAACTTACCAGGTTCAGATCTGAACAAAATCATAGATTGCAACTGAGAAAACAGATCACCTTCACTTGGTCCGGGGACCTTGCCTGAAACGTTGCACCCAATAATGACATCAGGTATGAATTCGAGGTACATGATGTCAGAAGGAAAATTGTTATAAATACCTCCGTCATAAAGAAGATTGCCATTCACCCTGCGCGGTGGAAGATAGAATGGATAAGTGCTCGAGGCTCTGACCGCAAGACTTAAAGGGCCATTCCGGAAAATGATTTCACGTTTGTGCTCAACATCTGCTGCTATGCACCTGAATGGAATGTAAAGACTGTCGAAATTACCCTGCGAGGCAGCTTCCGGCTGACTGAAACCATTCAAAAAATTCCAGTCAAGTAGTTCAGGTTCTATAAGGCTGGTCGGTATTGCATTCGTGATCAGTTTGCCTTCCGAGTATCTTAAAGTGCCAAATGATGCGTCATTGTCGTAGTGCTTGAAATAAAACTGAAGTTCATCACTCACCTGACCGTTAGCCATGCGAAGAAATTCTTCTGATCGCATGGAGGAGTCAATTTCGGCTACACTGTATCCGGAGGCATACATAGCAGCTACTACTGCGCCCATGCTTGTTCCTCCTATGTAGTCTATAGGGATGTCATTTTCCTCGAGGACTCTGAGAAATCCGACATGCGCAAGAGCAGTGGCGCCTCCTCCACTCAGCACAACACCTACGCTTTGACCCTTGGCAGGAATAGACGAAATCAAAGTCACTAGAAAGAACATGAACCCAACCAGATGATTGTATTTCGGCAGATCGGATATGGTGTTCAGTTTGTTTTTCATAACTACATTCTTATCAACTAAGAATGAACATACTCAGTTTGAATTCAGCCGCTGCGAATATCGTCTCTGTACTCAACTAAGTGCTCAGGCAGATGGTAATTTTTAAAACAATTTATTGAGCATGTGTGGGGCTATCACAGTTGTTCTTAAAATGCGCATTCTGTCCGGGTTTAATAAATACCCAGCGCTTTTTGTATATCCGAAGGATCGAATTTGAGTAACCTTGACCCGTACCAGCTGAACATTTCACCGTCTGCAAGTGCAACTTTTGATTGAGGGAATTTTTCAGAAAAAAACTTCAGATGTTTTGCTTTGAATGGATATGGTTCACTCGAAAGGAGAATAACCTGAGGTTTTATTTTATACATATCTTCAGGGGTTATCTCCGGGTAACGGAGGGATCCTGCATCGCCAATTGCATTTTCTAATCCGGCGTATTGAAGCATATCGTGAATATAGGTATCACAACTCACGGTCATCATGGGATCATTCCATATCAGGTAAATGCAGGTTTTTCTCACTGCCGTTCTATTCAGACAACGAAAATGGTCTTTTACACGACTGCGGATTTCGGCCGCCAGGCTCGAAGCACCGGTGATCTTACCCAAATCAGTAATCATGTTCGAGGCATCCTCAAAAGTTCTTACATCGGTGGTAAAAACCGGCGCAATGTTTCTCATAGCTTCGATTTGTTGCCTGTCATTCTCTTCTTTGTTGGCGATAATCAGGTCCGGCTTCAGTTTTTCGATTTTTTCCAGATCAGCTTTTTTAGTTCCCCCAACAAGTGCTTTTGTTTTTCTCCAGTTTTCCGGGTGAACACAAAAGCGTGTGATGCCTACAACCTGGTCTTCGAGTCCAAGATCTGACAATAACTCCGTTTGCGAGGGAACAAGCGAAATGATTCGCTGCGGTTGCCCCGCCAACTCGACCTGAAATCCTAAGTGATCTTTGACTAACATTATGGCTTCTTAAAATTGTGTGGTTCATTCCACCTCCGACAACCAGCACGCCGGAAACCGACAAAATGTATGTCAACATTTGGCAGGATGACACATTTTTGCCGGTAAAGCTAAAAATGCTGACACAATTTCAGTAGAGTCCCCCGATTATGGCAAGTGGCACCAACATTGAATGCCATGAACGTGTCGTAAAAAAACGGCAATTAGAACAAGCAAATCATCAAAATGAGCAAAGTAATAGGAATAGACCTTGGAACCAC
>JBEIHH010000025.1:0-28877 GCA_040381475.1 Crocinitomicaceae bacterium
TGATGCATACGGCAAACTGGTTCATTTAGATCAAAGACCCATTCAAAAAAATGAAAGAAGACAGATACAATTGATTCAACCGATTGCGACCGGATATTATTTTTTGGAATTCCAAACCGCACAAGGTGTTTACAGAAAACAAATAATAATTTCGGATTGAACCCAAATACCAAGAATTGCGTCGCAATAAAATAGTCTGGCTAACTCAATCATATTGAGCCTAAACCAAAGAGTTAGATAGCATTAATCGATAGAATGTTCAGGAAGAGCCGAACCATTGATTTAGTTAGGGTAATCCCGATTTAGCATTCTGTTTTCATTGCTTCCAAAGCAATTAATTACAGATGCTTAATCAATAATTCGGCTCTTTCTCTGCTTCCAATCGGTTACAGTCTATTGAAATGAATGCTATTTATTCTGAAAATGTCTGATCATGGCGCCATAGTCCATCTTGTGCAGCATGGCGTATAACACTTTGCCAATACGGTCAGCCCGTGTCACATCCGTCCTGGCAGTTTCAACCCATTTAGAATAATAGTTCTGATGACTTCGGGTGAGAGAAAGAAAGTGCGTCAATGCGGCAGGCTCATGCTGCAAGCAAATAATTAACTCTTCATAAACCTGATACTCTTCTTTATCCAGTTCAAGATTTACTATAACGTGATCACCCGCCTTTTTTCCCAGTGCTTTGCGCATGGTTTGATTGACCGGGAGGATAAAATCACCATCTCCGATTGGAATCAGTGCTACCAACTTAAATTCAAAATCATCCAAAGTTCCCTTCACCCGAAAAGACTTCTTCACGCCCCGGTTGAGCTTGGTTGCATGGAGAGCTGTCACATCCACATAAGTCCAACCGGTCTTTTCACCCTTCTTGTCATATTTGTGCAATTCAGTTTTGAACGAAATCATTCTGAAGGCAGAATTATACGTTCAACGTTGTTCTTGCCAAATGAGTACATCAACTCTGCAGGTGATGTGATCGGTCTTGTCAATATGAGAGATGCAGATTTTCCGATCTCGATGGAACCATGTGTGTGGTCAAGATTCATCGCAAAGGCACCATTGAGAGTTGATGCATTGATTACTTCGTTGGGTGTCATACCCATGTTGATGCATGCGAGACTATTCACCAGATTCATATTGCCGCTTGGCGCGCTGCCCGGATTAAAGTCTGTTGCCAGTGCAAGAGGCAATCCTGCGTCAATAATTTTTCTGGCAGGGGTATATGGAATACGAATGAACAAAGAACACCCGGGCAATGCCACAGGAATAGTTGATGACGATTGAAGCGCTTGTATGTCTTCATCATTCAATACCTCCAGGTGATCCACGCTCAGCGCGTTGCAGTCAATGCTTGTCTGAATGCCCCCGATCGAGTTGAACTGATTGACATGAGTCTTGGGGCGCAGACCGTGTTTCACTCCTGCCTCGAGAATTCTTCTTGTCTGATCAGTCGTAAAATAATTTTTTTCGCAGAAAACATCGATGAACTCCGCAAGACCCTGAGAGGCAATTTCAGGAATCATTTCCTGAATGATCAGCTGCACATACCCATCGTGATTATTTTTGAATTCCGGAGGAAATGCATGTGCTCCCAGAAATGTGGCCTTCACGGTCAACGGATGCGAGTCGGCGAGCCTACGGATCACCCGGAGCATTTTCAACTCGCTTTCGGTGGTTAGTCCATATCCACTTTTTATCTCAACCGCTCCCGTGCCGGTAAGCATGATATCATCCATTCTTTGCCAGGCCGACTCGAATAATTGCTCCTCAGAAGTTTCCTGCAATTTTTTGGCAGAATTAACTATGCCACCACCCCGAGCGGCAATTTCTTCATAGGTCAATCCATGAATTCGGTCTTCGAATTCACCAACGCGCGAGCCCGCATAAACGATGTGCGTGTGAGAATCACACCAGGAAGGCAGGATATATCGACCTTCTGCTTCAATTACCTCCAAGCCACGCCAGTCAACAATACCCGGCCATTGCGACATGGGCCCGTAATCGGCGATTTTGCCCCCATCAATAGCCATCCAGGCATTTTCCAGAACGGGTAGTGCATCCATGTCTTTACCCTTCAGCACCCGTGGACCGGATTCATATACCCCCAGAATTGCGCGGATATTCTTGATGAGGATTTTGTTCATGCTGCAATGATAAGAAAAGAGTCAAAGCGGGAAAGTGTGCATATTCAAAAGCACGACAATGTCCTTCATCATTTTCATCATGGGTAGAGCTCATTTTTAAGAAACAGGGGCAAGGAAAAGTGATCCTATTGCCGATGGAGATGGCATCAACAATTGAAAAAGTGAGCATATTTGCACCCCTGCAAGCCGGAATACCATTTCCGGACAGCCCCGATATGATAAAGCGTATTATTGAATGTATTCCGAATATTTCCGAAGGACGAGACAAACAAAAAATACAGGTCATTGCAGCCGAAGTTGAAACGGTTCCAGGCGTAATGTTGCTGGACGTCGATCCGGGTGCAAGCACCAACCGCACCGTCATCACGTTCGCAGGTGAGCCTGAAGCAGTGGCTGAGGCAGCTTTCAGGCTCATTAAAAAAGCTTCAGAACTGATTGACATGCGTCAGCACAAAGGCGAACACCCACGTCAGGGCGCAACGGACGTTTGTCCATTCGTACCCATCAGTGGTGTGAGCAATGAAGAGTGCGTGGCTCTTGCACATCAACTTGGAGCGCGTGTAGGAACTGAGCTCGGAATACCTGGCTATTTTTATGAGTATGCTGCAAAAAATGAAGAACGTCAAAACCTCGCCAATTGCAGAAAAGGCGAATATGAAGCGCTGGAAAAAATCACTACCAAAGAATGGAAGCCTGATTTTGGTCCATTTGAATTGACTGAAACCGCCAGGAAAGCCGGAATCACAACTATAGGAGCGCGCGACTTTCTTGTTGCATACAACGTCAACCTCAATTCTACTTCAACGCGCAGAGCCAATGCCATTGCATTTGATATACGTGAAGCCGGCCGTGTTGTGAATGATGAAAAGACAGGTAAACCAATTCTGGATGCCAACGGCGAGCCACAGAGGATTCCCGGAACATTAAAAAGCGTCAAGGGCATTGGCTGGTATATCGCAGAATATGGCATTGCACAGCTTTCGCTGAATCTCACAAACATCAATATCACTCCGGTTCACGTTGCTTTTGAAGAAGCCACCAAGAAAGCCAATGCAAGAGGAATACGCGTGACTGGTTCTGAACTGGTGGGATTGATTCCGAAGCAATCGCTCCTCGACGCTGCAGATTATTATTTGAAAAAACAAGAACGCTCTTTAGGAATTTCTGAAAAGGAAAAAATCAAGATTGCTGTAAAATCTCTTGGACTCGACGATCTCGCACCTTTTAATCCGGAAGAAAAAATTATAGAATACATCATCGACAGAAAACTCGATGGCGGCAAAAAGTTGGTCGACATGGACCTGGTCGCGTTCGCTGAAGAAACTTCGAGCGAGTCTCCGGCACCTGGTGGCGGAAGTATCAGTGCTTATGTCGGAGCACTGGGCGCTTCACTCGGTGCGATGGTGGCCAATTTATCGGCACACAAACGCGGATGGGATAACCGCTGGGAAGAATTTTCAGGGTGGGCCGAAAAGGGTATGATTTACCAGCGACAGCTGCTGCAATTGGTTGATGAAGACACACGCTCATTCAATAAAATCATGGAAGCATTCGGTTTGCCTAAAAACACGGATGAAGAAAAAAAGACGCGAAGCGAAGCGATTGAAAAGGCCTCAAAATATGCCATGGAAATTCCATTCAAAACGGCCAAGCTCGCCTTTGAGAGTATGGAGGTGATGGAAAAAATGGTGGAGATTGGCAATCCAAATTCAGTGACCGATGCGGGTGTCGGTGCATTGTGCGCACGCACCGCTGTGTTAGGCGCAATCATGAATTGCAGGGTGAATGCTTCCGGCATCAAAGACAAAGTGTTCACAGAAAAAATTCTGAAAGAAGCCGAAGTGATCGAAAAAGAAGTTGAAGCAATTGAATCGAGAATACGAAAGCAGGTATTAGAAAAAATCTGAGGGCGAATTACCTCCTGATAAAATTCAATACCGAATGTTTCCCTGCTCTGCCGAGGTGGAGTGAATACATTCCAGGGCGAAGCTGCGACAATCCGGTTAGTTTGATGATGCCATATTGTTTATCCTGATGCATTCCTATGGCCTCAAAAACCCTTTTTCCGGATACGTCATATATCTCATAAGCAACGTCACAATAGGACGCGTCTTTCAGTAACACGGTCAGTTCATTGTCGCATGGATTCGGAAAAAGTGTTGCATCAAAGTCGCCAATACGCAATTGTTCTTCACCAAGTAAAATCTGATAGGCAGTCATAAAGTCGGGAATTCCATATCCGATTGAATCATTTGGCTGAAGAAACCTTGAAGCACTGGCTTCAATGGCACGTTTTATTTCGTAATTGGTTTTGCCCGGAAATGCTTCATAAAGACAGGCAGCCAGTCCGGCCACAACAGGCGAACTGAATGACGTTCCATTACCTGTTTTCACCGTGCTGTCGAGAGCAGCATATGCAGTGGCCTGACCCATGGCGGATACATTGGGTTTGATATCACCATCCGACGACGGACCGAAACCACTAAATCCGGCTTTAACTTCATTGGCGTCGACCGCACCGACACACAACACATCATCACCATCACTGGGAGCGGTGATGTAGCGCCAATCGGAGTTACCCGAATTTCCGGCACTATTTACAACAAGTATTCCTTTAGCAGAAGCAATGTCAGCGGCAATGCTACATCGTGTGGTATTCCCATCCATATCACTGTAGGTATGATTCATTGCAGGATCATCAAAAAGTGAGTAGCCCAGACTAGAATTGATTATGTCGATACCGAGGCTATCACTGAATTCGGCTGCAGATACCCAATTGTCTTCTTCAACAATGTTCTCACCAAGTGGCGCTTCTGTCCTGAATAGGTAATAAGTTGCATCGGGGCCTGTTCCAATCAGAGAATCAGGCCACCATGCAGCCATTGTGCTTAACACAAAAGTTCCGTGATTGCTCAACGTGTATACACTTCCGGAATCAGGAAATACGAAGTCGCGCGTCATGGCGATACGACCTTCCTCTCTCAATTTTGCGAAGGCCGGAAGCTGATCTGTCAAGTTCCATCCACTGTCAAACTGCGCAACCCGAACACCCTTTCCGGTGAATTGAAGTTCGTGCAGCAAATGTCCATTGAGCATTTCTATTTGTCTGAATCCTTCACCGTATGGCAAAAATTCTTCACAATACTGTTCGCTGAAATTGACACCATTCTTAGCAATGACGTTCTTGGTATCCGCTGGGTCCGCCGGTTTTATCTTGCGCACACTTTTCACATTCAAAACGAATGGGAGCGTAGCAATTTGCTGTGCTATAAGAGAATCGGAAAGGCTGACCGTAATCGCATTGAACCACTTGCTTATTTGATGTACCTCGCAATTGCACAGTTCAGTAACCTGCTGCACATAAGAGTCATTTACCGGAACGTCAAGTTCATCAAAGCCTATACCCTGCCGGATGCGTCTGTCAATGCATTCTTTCGAAAGAAACTGCTCGGGACTGGAGAGTGAAAACGGAGAATTATTTTTATCAGAAAATTGAATCCAGTACTTGTCCGGAGCCGTCTGCGAGATACCGGAAAATTGAAAAAAAAAGACAAGAATAATTAGAAGATAAGCATAAAAGTCAGAATTCACAGGACGCATAGCCATTCCGCATTGAAGCCTCATTGAACCAATCATTGGATGCTGTAACCTATAGCCTCATACACTACGCTATAACCGGAAGTTTGCCCTATCTGTTTGTCGAGATCTGTTGCGTGGCGCAATACCATTCCAATGCCATGTGCATATATCTCATAAAAAACTTCTTGATCCACCAGATTGATATTGTTTTTTTGCTGGACGGTCAGCGTATTATCGAATTGAAGGATACCAACGTCTGCAAATTTTCCTACATTGATATATTTATACTGCAGCGCACCGCGGTTGTTAAAGGCGTTGCCATTCCACGTACCACCTTCTGAAACTGGAAATTCAAGTTTGACAAACCGTTCGTTCTCTTCTACTCTTTCGGCTGTTGTTGAGGTCCGTTTTTGGGTCCACACATCAATCAAAACCCAAGGATCTCCATTGGCCAACCTGTGGTATCTGTTGATGATCACAGCCGGCTGCCCTGCTCCATCTACAATCTGATCTGCTATTTCTTCCTTGATCTGATATTCATAATTTTCTTCTGTAATACCATACCAGGTAGAATCGACACGATAAGTAATGAATGAACCCACAGTATTGGGAAAATAGCCATAACCGATATCGATATCAGACAGATCTTGTTCCTTTCCACATGAAGACATGAAAAGCACTATTAATAAGAGGGGTACAACTGATCTCAGCATATTCAAGCGCAAGATAATTCAGCGTCGGCAATTTTACAAATCCCGCGATAGCACCTACTTCATGGCGGCTCTGGTCTTCATGAGCACACCATCACTCCACTCTTCCACTTTTTCCACGCTGCCATTGAGTCTGTAGTGAACGACCTCTCCTTCCAATTTATCGTTGATGTAGTCGCCATGGAATTTGATCTGAGTGCCCGACAACTTTTCTCTGTGCACAATGCCCTGGGCCTTTTCCTCTTCAGTGGTTTCAACGACTACAAATTGTCCGATATCGTGCCACTCGGTGAATGGGCCATCTTTCTTTGAATTCTCATAGCTGTATTCACTTTTCGGAAGGCCACTTTCGTAGTACTCCTTAAATGTGCCGTTTTCATAACGCCTTTTGGTTTCATGCCCTGCGTTGAAAACGACGGTAATTTTTGGTTTGCCATCGTCGTAGAAATAGTACCAGGCACCTTGCTGAAGACCTTTGATATACTTGCCATAACAATCCTGCTTGCCATTTTCGAACCAGGCTTTGTAGTCGCCATCTTTCTCATCTCCGAGGTATGTGCCTTCGGCTTTCATCTTGCCATTTTCGTAATACTCGGTAAAAGGGCCATTTTTGACACCTTGTTTATAAACTTCAGATTTAAGTAATTTGCCTGAATCGTAGAAATACCGGCACTCCCCGTCGAGGATGCTGTCTTTGAAATTTTCCTGAGAGATCATCACGCCAGATTCATTCCACATACCCCACATTCCTTCTTTTCGCTTTTTCACGAACCTTCCCTTGGCAGCAACAGTAATTCCGTTCGGATGAAACTGTACCATGTCAATAATTGTGGTATCTTGGACGTGATTCACCTTGGCCGAAAGAGCACCGTCTTCATAATATCTCTCCCAAATTCCCGTAGGGACGCCATGTGAGAACTCTCCACGGTAAAGCAGATTGCGGGTTTCCTTCCACTGCTTAACCCACAAACCGTGTTTTTTGCCTTTTGCATCCAGCACATTGTATTGTACGCCGGGCTTACCTGCAGGGTAGACAGTACCGGGTTTGGGTTGAGCAAGAGAAACAAATCCCAATATGCAGATAATGAATGTCAGTGCGGTTGATCTCATGTCTTGAAATATGCCAATCGTTTGCAAAGATGGTGCCTTAGCTGATCCGGCCATCAGGTGTGTGTAATTATCTTGCCAATGTGCAAAAGAACGATGCTTGCAGGGGAAAAATTGCTTGTTACTTTTGCGCGCCTTTCGGCCAATCCGACGAGGCAACTCAAATTACAAAAAACAATGAAAGTAACCGTAGTAGGTGCAGGCAATGTGGGCGCGACCTGTGCTGATGTACTGGCGCATCGTGAGATCGCCAATGAAATTGTGCTCGTGGATATCAAGCCGAACTTCGCTGAAGGCAAAGCTCTGGACATCTGGCAAACTGCACCCATCAACCTTTATGACAGCAGGACAATCGGCAGTACTGACGATTACTCCAAGACAGCTGACTCGGACGTGGTGGTAATTACATCAGGACTTCCCCGCAAGCCGGGCATGAGCCGTGATGATTTGATTGCTACCAATGCCGGTATCGTGAAGACGGTTACAGAAAGCGTGATCAAATATTCACCAAATGCCAAAATTGTGGTAGTGAGCAATCCGCTTGACGTGATGACGTATTGCGCATATTTGACAGCCAAAGTTGACAGCCGCCGTGTATTCGGTATGGCCGGTATTCTGGATACCGCGCGTTACCGCGCATTCCTCGCAGAGGCATTGAACTGCTCTCCAAAGGACATTCAGGCTGTACTCATGGGCGGACATGGTGATACCATGGTTCCACTTCCACGTTATACAACTGTTGGTGGCATTCCGGTCACTGAATTGATTGCAGAAGATAAACTCAACGCAATTGTAGAACGCACCAAAACAGGTGGTGGTGAAATTGTAAACCTTCTTGGTACATCGGCCTGGTATGCTCCGGGGGCAGCTGCTGCGCAAATGGTTGAAGCCATAGTGCGTGATCAGAAGCGCATATTCCCATGCTGCGTTTGGTTGCAGGGGGAGTATGGTCTGAAAGATATTTACCTTGGAGTACCTGTGGTACTTGGAAAAAACGGAGTAGAAAAAATCATCGAACTCCAACTGAATGCTGCAGAAAAAGCATTGCTCGATTCTTCTGCTAAAGCAGTGAAGGAAGTAATGAATGTTCTCGACAAAATGAATAGTTCAGTTTCGGCGTGACCCAATTGAAATGATAAAAGCCGTCGATTTTTCGACGGCTTTTTTTTGCCCTAACAATTTAGGCGCATATTGGGCGTTAAGCGTCGCACTACCATTCTTTCTGCCAGGATCGCTCTCTGAAACCAAAGACCAAACAAAAAACTCGAACAGATGCGATTTTTAATGATTCTGGCTTGTTGTGCATTTTCCACAAAATCTTTGGCGTATCCAAACTTATACATGCGCGCTGACACACTTGACAGCGATACATTGGTAACGGATCCTTTATCCAAGATGGGAGATACACTGATGCTATCAAAAATACAAGTGATCGAAGAAGAGCTTGAGACTATAAGTGAAACACTATCAGAACTTGCAGAGGAAGAAGAAAATGATGCGCTGCTGGCAAGCAAGAAAAAAATCGTTCATTTCGGATTGAGTCTGGGTTACCGCTGGCTCACCCACAGCAGCAGCAGACAAAATGAATTGGCCAGTGTTTCCCCTATTGATAGCACATTAAGGTTGACTACTCTTGACAGAACAAGTTATTTATTCTCAACTTCAGTGGTGTTTGATTTGAATCTTGGAAAATTTCAAAATCCGGATAGCGAAGCGAATTACTATCAAAGACGACTTCAGAAACAAGAGATGATCAATGAACGAAGGAACAAAAAAGAGAAACAACCAAGGACCATTTCCACACAGCGCGGTGTATTATCAAGATTCCTTGTTCGTTCTGCAGACAGGTTATGCATCGTATCCAATCTGAACATTTTGGATTTTTCCAATGGGCAAAAGGAACTTGCATTCAACAAAAGCATTGAAGGTGGTTTGGGAATTGGATACAGATTAAATGACTCGATGTATGTCGGACTGAACTGGGAACACATGCAATCGTTACAACTATACGACGATATCAAAAGACAGCAAGGCAAAAAGGTTGAACTCAACGGCAGTCAGCTGGTAAGCTAATCCCAGTTGGATCCAGAGGATGAGGACTTGTATTTCAAAAAAAATCTTTCCGGATGGGGAATCAAAATGATCATTTGTTTGTGAAATCAATTCGTGCAGTCCGCCGAGAAGATCGATACTAACCTATAACAGAAGCAACAAGAACAATTAAAAATTGACAGGCCAATGAGCTATCTCGATTTTGAAACGAATTTGTGAAAGCGAATATAATAATCCATGAGGTTAGTCCTAAAACCTTTCATTTTACCCGCCATAAAAATGAAAACGTCAATGGACGCTGGGATGTAATGGATCATTTGCCGCAGTCGGTAATCCAATTTGAATTCAGGCATCATTCTGCGATAGATCTCTTTGTCATATGCCATATTCATCGAACCAGAATAGTCTCCCTCATTGATACAATTGATGAGATGCTCTGCTGCCACTCTGCCACTTCTGATCGCATTGCCAATACCTTCTCCCGTCAGCGGATCGATGAGTGAAGCGGCATCTCCTAACAACAAGTATCTCTCTCCTGAAATTCTGTTCGGTTTACCACCGAGTGGTAATCCAAAACCTCTGACTGACTCTAACGGTTTTGCATCTGCAAATCGCTCCTTCATTGTGGGGTGATGCTGCAGAATATGTTGTAATTTTTCTTTCAGATTGATGTTACCCGACGATATCTGTTTGGAAGTCATCCCCAATCCTACATTGGCCCGATTGCCCGGCAGCGGAAAAATCCAGAAATAGCCGGGCAATACTTCAGGCATGAAATGCAATTCTATCAAACCTTCATCCAATCCATGAACCCCTTCATAATAAATCCTCAATCCTCCTGCATGGAAATTTTTATTCATCTCAATCCGGCCCAGTTTTCTTGCAACAATCGAATGCGCACCATCTGCACCAAGAACTATGTTTCCGTCAAACGATCCGAGATCAGTTTCAACCTGAATACCATTTTCTGTTGCCCGAATGTCCTTTACATCATTGTTACCAAAGAAGTGAATATTGGAGTAGCGTTTGGTTTGATCAAACAACATGGCATCCAGCTGAAAACGCGGGCATGTATATGACTTCAGATAATTGCGTGCACTGAAGTGATATGCGTACGAAGATTTTTTTCTCCCATAAATTTTTATGCCCTTCACTGCGAGTGCTTGTCCGCTTTGTTCGAGGATGGTTGTCAAATCGTCGGAAAGCAAACTCATCTGACTTACCACATCCGGACTAAGTGCATCACCGCAGATTTTATCTCTGGGGAAAGTCCCTTTGTCCAATAGGGCAATTTTAACCTGAGGTTTTGCTTTTGCCAGTTGAATTGCACAAGCACATCCGGCAGGACCGGCGCCAATGATGACTATGTCGAATTTTTGGGACAATGGTTCTATTAAAAACTGATCATAAATAAAACATATAAACTGTGAGAGGCAATAATATCCGGGTTCAATTTCACCTCATAAATCAGTTTTTGTAATAAGTTCCTTTTGATAGTATTGGTGGATTCGAACACGATGTCATCATGCGTCGCCCATGATCCCAAGGACATATTCCACGAATAGCTCAGGATATTCAACATTCGGCGCATGGGCAGCGTTGCGAAAAATTTGCAATCTGCTCTCCGGAATTGAATAGCGTTTCATAATAGCCCTGCAAGTTTCCATAGGAATGAGTTTATCATATTCTCCCCAGCAGAGGTAAACAGGCATGTTCCAGATAAACATGTGATCATTTAACTGCTTTTCTTTTCGAACGAGGTGTTCAAGAAGCTTCAGCTGAACCGGCCGGGCAGGAACACTTCCGTACTTCACCATTTGTCTTCTAAGAAATCTCGGTATGTATGGTTGATCGTGAAATACGAGATCGAGTGACTTTTTATTTTCAGAAATGGTGGTGGGAGCAAGCAATTCAAACACAGATGGAACCTGCATGTTTTTCGCCAGGCTGTCCGCATAACTAAGTCTGTAATCATTCACCGGTGAGTCGTAAATCACGAGCTTTTTAACTCTTTCCGGATATTTTTCGGCGAAATAGGCGGCAACGATGCCACCATATGAATTACCGATGAGATAAACGGGCTCTGAAACTGCTATAGAATCCAGTAATAAGCGCAGATGTTCTACCTGAGCGTCGATACTGTAATCGATACCGTCGCCCTGACTTCTTCCGCAGTAGAGCAAGTCTGGTAATATGACATCGCAGTGTTTGTTGAGCTCAATCGCGGAACGATAGTATTGTGAAATACCACTTGCTCCGTATCCGTGCAGTAGCACAAGCTTTTTTCTTCCCTTATCTGAAAAATGCACAGAGCCGTGCCCCTTTTCATAATCATAAGTTGCCAACGGCATTTCTTCTTTCCGAAATCGCTTCTCCTGCTTTCTATCTACGATTTTCAGAAAATTACATGCAGACAGCGATAACAGTGAGATAAATATTGCGAAGCGATACATGACGCAAAAATAAAAGCCGCCCTTGTTCGAGCGGCTTTTATATTTTTCAATGCAGTAATTATTTTTTACTTGCGGGTTTGTTTTGCTCAGCTTTTTTGCGCGCTTCTTCACGCTGCTTTTCAGCTTCTTTTTTCTTCTTCTCGAATTCTTCCTTCTTTTCTTTGTTCATCTCATCCATTTTCGCCTTCTGTTCTTCCATTCTTTTCTGAGCATCAGTTTTTGACGTGCCGGGAGTTGCCACCGCCGGATTTGCGTTGGAAGGGTTAGCGGAAGAAGAAGCATCAACCGGAGGAGCCATTGGTTTCGGCTTCTTCTTAACGAATTTCAATTCATCAATGATATTCTTGCCGTCCATCAATTTTTCAACGGTAAATAACACGTATCGAATATCCACAGAAATGGTGCGCTGCAATTCCGGTTCGAAAGCGATATCACCACTCATGGCTTCCCAGTTACCGTCGAATGCGATACCTATGATATTGCCGTCCCCATCAATAACAGGACTACCCGAGTTACCACCGGTAATGTCCAGATCGTGAATGAAGCAGGTAACAAGTTCACCTTTCTTGTTGGCATATCGACCGAAGTCTTTTTTCTCGATAAGATTGGCAAGTTTTTCAGGAACTACAAATTCCGGATTGCTGTTATCACGTTTTTCCATGATACCGGCAGCGGTGGTGTAATAGTCATAATTTACAGCATCTGCTGCTTTGTAGTCATTAACTACACCATAAGTCAGACGCATGGTGCTGTTGGCATCAGGAGCGTAAGTCTTTGTACTGTTCATTTCGCGCAAGCCGGCAACGAAAGTGCGCATGCCCTGGTTGAATTTGGCAATTGGATTTTTTGGACGGAAAGCCATAGCGTGCTCCATAGAACTTGAAGCGGCAAGAAATGCGAGATCCTTATCAATCACCTTAGCGTTTGGCTTTTCCAGGAATTTCATCAGTCGCGCTTTATCCGTAAAAATAGATGTGGCAAAAAGTTTATCAGCATAGAGCTTCACATCGCCTTTGAATTTAGCATCCAGTGTTGCATGCCATGTTGGGCGGTCGGTTGTAATACGATTTCTGTAAAGGGTTGTTAAATTGTAGAAAACAACCTTATCCGTGCCTGCGTTGTACTCTTTGAAATGTGCTTCGATATCTGGCATCAATGCATTGATTGCTTCTTTGCGCTTCACCTCATCCTTTTCGTTCGAAATTTCCTTTAGCATACCACCCAGCTCAGCTGCAAAACCCATAAACTCGGCTCCACCCACTCCGCAGAGTGATGAGTAAGTTGAAGCTTTCACAAAAGTATCCCACTCGCTGTAGTATTCCTTGATCATGGTCAGTGTATTACCATATTGCTTTTTGCGTTCATCATTTTGATTGACCCAAGAAGTAAAGTCTTTCTCAATCTTTTCTTTGTCTGACTTGACATCGTTTCTGACAAGGCCTTTAGTCTGTCCTATGTAATACTTCCATCCGTTTGCGGTGGAAGCATACTTAGCAGCGTACATAAGGTCAACTTTCGGATCAGCATCCATCACCGCCTTCCATGATTCCAGTTTGGTTCCCATGCACTCGATGAGCGCAGGGTTCCTAACATCAACTGCTTGCTGAATTCCATATGAAGTCAAGTAACGGCTTGTGCGGCCGGGGAATCCCATGATCATGGTGAAATCACCTTCTTCCACACCATCAATATTCACGGGTAAAAAGTGCTTCGGCTTGTATGGAACATTGTCCTTGCTGTATGCAGCAGGCTTGTTGTCCTTATCGGCGTAAACACGCAACATCGAGAAGTCGCCTGTATGACGAGGCCACATCCAGTTGTCAGTATCACCACCATATTTTCCTACACTCTCCGGTGGATTACCTACAAGACGTATGTCGCTGAATGTTTCATATACCATCATGTAAAATTCATTTCCATAAAAAAATGATTTCACTTCGACCTCGTATTTGCCGTTCTCAGAAGCCGCCACGTTAAGCTCTTTTGATTTAGCGGCAATTGCTTTGTCTCGATCTGCTTCAGTCATTCCGCTTGTAAGACCACCCAGAATGTCCTTGGTAACATCTTCGATGCGCACGAGAAACTGAATCTTAAAATCCGCTATCGGAAGTTCTTCACTGAAACTTTTAGCACAAAAGCCATTTACGAGAATGTTATTTTCTACAGTCGACAAAGTCTGAATTGCATCGAAGCCACAGTGGTGGTTGGTAAATATGAGACCTTTGTCGCTAACGATTTCACCTGTGCACATTCCGTAATTCAGGCGCACAATGGCATCCTTCAGAGATGCATTGTTAATGCTGTAAATCTCTTCTTTGGTAAGATTCAGACCGAGACCTTTCATTTCGGCCTCATTCATTTTGCTCAAAAGGCTTACAAGCCACATGCCTTCGTTTGCCTTCACGAATGATGGCAGCATCAGCAGAGCCAAAGCGAGCATTTTAAAACACTTTTTCATTGATTTGAAGTTATGAATTAATTGTTTGATTGATTTTTACTTATCACGTTCCAGTTTTGATTTTCTATCAAACTGTCCAATTCCTGATATAAAGTTTTTAAACTCTGCGGTGCCTTGTATCTGCTGGCAACTTTTTTAAGCTTTCCATTTTGAGATATTCCGGTCCGGATAGTCGGCAGATCTGTTACATGTGGGTTGTCATATAATTCCTGCATACCAAAGTATCCAATCTTGTTAGCTACTTCAATAATATTGTGAACAGCGCTATCATTCACTTTTGTCTGGTATAGCCCGATCCTGTTCACGTGGTTTTTACCATTATAAATACCCTTACCATCCGCATAAACAACAAATGAAAAAATCGGGCATGTACCAAAACAAGCACCGCGCTCGTAATACAACACTGTATCCTTGGGGTTGATCTGAGGTGCCACAATCGCTTCTGGTGCAGTTTGAACCGGCACCGAATCCTGCACCACGGCATCTTTCTTCTTTTTGCAACCTGCAGAAATCAACACTAAAACCAATACTGACAACAAGTGTATTTTCATCTTTTCGCTATTTCTTTAACTGGATGTTTTTAAAAGTCAAATCTGAAAATTCAAATACCGGGCCCAATTTCAGAACGTCATCGCAGCATTGATTGATAACGATGTATTGCCACCATTACTTTCGACCCTTCTCCAGTTTTGCCTTTTGCATTTTTTGAGCTTCCTCTAGTCTTTGCATGAAGCTGCTCTTACTTTTTGGTTTCTTTTTATTGTCTTCAATCTTAGCCCTTATGGCATTTTCATCAATGAAATACTTTCTGATGGCCCACATTTGACCAATACTTACCATGTTGGCAATGAAGTAATACAAACTTAGTCCAGATGGCTGACTGTTGAAAAAGAATAACATCATCACGGTGAAGATATTCATCATGACCGTCATGTTTGGCATACCTGGTTGCTGAGCCATCTGAGGCTGGCTGCCCATGCTCATTTTCGAATAGAAGAAAGTAGAAATACACATTAGAATGGTAAAGCCACTCACGTGATTTCCATAAATAGAACTTAAAATCGGAATTTGCTGTGACCAGCTGAAAATGCTGTCATACGCCGCAAGATCATCAGCCCAGAGAAAGCTTTTGCCTCGCAATACGATCTCCGCCGGGAAGAATCGGAACATGGCATAAAGAATCGGCATCTGCAACAAAACCGGAATACAACCCGCGAATGGATTGACACCTGTCTGACGGTAAAGGGCCATGGTGGCCTGTTGCTTGGCCATCGGATCTTTGTCCGCGAATTTTTTATTGATCTCGTCGATTTCAGGTTTCAGCACCCGCATTTTGGCGCTGCTAAGGAAGTTTTTCCATGTTATCGGAAAGAGAACTGTCTTAATAACCAAAGTAACAAGCAGGATGATCAAGCCCCAGCTACCAATGAAAGACTGGAAGAACCAAAACAGAGGTCTGACTGCGTACCGGTTCACCGTGCCAATGATGCTCCATCCATAATCAATGATCCGGTCGAGTTCTTCAACGTCCAGTTTTTTCAACTCTTTGTAGTCGTTCGGGCCGAAATAGAATGTGAGTGCTGTACCAGTATTGGCACCGGCCTGAATAGGCAACAAAAGATTTGCCCAGTAAAACTTGGTATGCGTTGAATCCAGGGGAACATTCACCTGCATGTAAGAACCTTGGCTAAAGCCTTCTTTGGATATAACAGCAGCCGAAAAATAATCCTGTTTGAAAGACATCCAGTTGAGCCTTGCCTCTGCGGCGTAGCTGTCATTGTCAGATTCGCTGAGATAATCCCGATCCTCTTCCATTTCGCGGTAGTAGATGGATGCTCTCGCCCTTTCGGCACTTAGTCCTTTTTCATTCTGAAGTCCCTCGGCATACCACTCCAGGCTCATGGGCTTAGACGATAATTCAAGATCATCGCCTATGCCTACAGCATTAATTTTCATGTCTACAGAATAAGCATCGGGCTGAAGAACATAAATTAACTCCAGATACTTTGCCGGATCTGAAGACTGAAGCTTCATTGTTAACTGACCAGGGCCAGATTTGGCATCCACATATTCTGCGCTGGGAAGAAAAAAGAACTCATCACTTTTGAAGCTTCCTTTACCGTAAAGACTAAAGACCAATTTCGCTGCCGAAAGACTGTCACTCCACAAACGAATTTTTTCTTCAGATCCGGAACGTTTGTATCCGTCCTGGAGTTCAGCCATTTTGAAAAGACCACCTTTGCTGCTCAGGGTGATTTTCAACTTGTTATTTTCGATTACCACATCCTGTGCAGTACCCTGAGTGGATGTAGCAAGCGAACCATATTTACCTGCCTTTTCCGCAGCTGCCAAAGCCAGAGATGCGGAGTCGCTCATCGGCTCAATCGAGGCAACATTTACTCCGGAAGCATCAGGGGCAGGTAGCGGTTTTGGCATAGCTGCTTCCACCTTAGCCAGACTATCCAATCTAAGTTGCTCGGCTTCCTGTTGCTCTTTCATCACGCTGGATTGATAAAAGGAAAAACCAAGAAGCATCAGGATCATCAGCGCGAAACCAATCGCAGTATTTTTATCGAATCTCATTGTAGTTAAAAAAGGCGCGCAAAAGTCGCAACAGAAAGGACTATTTCGTGTAAAAAAATGTCAGTCTTCGGCGAAAACATTCAATTCGGCGGGGACGCGGCGTATTCAATGCACTTTTGACATGGCAGCCGGCATGAGACCACACTATTTTCGCCTGCGATTTCGACCTGATTGAAAAATCTGTTACTCATTATTGCCGCTTTCGTCCTGTTCTGCCTTGAACTGGCATTCGGCCCTGTAAACCTGTCTCTGAGTGAGGTCTGGAACGCGCTGATTGGCGGGGGAACAGAGCTGCAGCATCTGATTGTAATGGAAACACGTCTGCCGCGGGCTTTAACTGCTATTCTGGCCGGACTGATGCTGGCGCTTAGCGGGCTGCTGATGCAGACGCTCTTCCGCAATCCACTGGCCGGGCCATCTGTCATGGGCATCTCCTCCGGAGCCTCCTTGGGTGTGGCTATTGTGGTGCTCGCGGGTGGCTTGAGCACAGCGGGATCAGGACTGGTTTTTAGCTCAGTCATTGCAGCAGGTGGCATGACCGGCGCACTCCTGGTGTTGTTGATCGTTCTGGCGGTTTCGCGCAGACTTCCCGATAACACAACATTGCTCATTTTCGGCATCATGGCATCCTTCTTCACATCAGCGGTAGTTGACGCTTTGCAGTTCAAGGCTTCCAATGAATCGCTGAGGAGCTATATCAATTGGGGAATGGGAAGCTTTTCAGAAACCGGATCGGAGCAAATTATTATGATGGTAGGGGTTGGTACGCTCAGTTTTTTGCTGGTCATGCTCTATGCAGGAAGACTCAATCCTTTGTTATTGGGAGATGACTATGCCAGAAGCATGGGCATCTCAACCGGCACCACCAAAACGCTGTTGCTTGGTGTTACGGGCCTGATGGCAGGAGTTACTACGGCCTTTTGCGGTCCAATTGCCTTCGTTGGTCTGGCAGTTCCTCATCTTGTGAGGTTCTGGCTGCGCACATCGGACCACAGAACGATCCTGATACCGGTATCACTTGCAGGATCAGTATTCGGCCTCGCATGTGATCTTTTGTCGCGTTTGTCCGATCTTCCGCTCAATACAATTGCTTCCGGCTTCGGAGCGCCTGTTGTATTGTGGATCATTTTTCGAGGGACTAAAAATCAAAACCTGATCTGACGTTGAATACCATTTTGACAACCCATGCGCTTTGTGTCGGATACAATCATAAGATTGTGCTCGGGCCATTGGATTTGGCAATCAGGGAAGGCACAATGACAGGGATCAAGGCCAGAAACGGGGTCGGAAAAACTACATTGCTCAAAACCTTGGCTGCAATCATTCCGGCTCAATCAGGAGAAGTTTTTGTCTCGGGCAAAAACATTCATCAAATTTCCTTAAGCGAAAGAGGATTGCTGGTGAGTATCGTTTTAACAGACAGAGTAAGGTTGAACGGTATTACTGTGAAACAATTGGTACAAATGGGCAGTGATTCTGCAAGTGGAATCTACTCTTTCTTCAAAAAAGATAATGAGGCGAAAACTACTGAAGCAATGGAATCTATGGGCATTGCTGAGCTTGGTGAAAAACCATTGTCGCAATTATCCGACGGCGAACTCCAGAAGGCCATGATTGCGAGAGCACTTGCCCAGGGCAGTCGCCTGATATTGATGGACGAACCGACGGCATTTCTAGACTACGTCGCCAGAGAAGAACTTTTTGTATTGCTAAAGAATCTTGTTGCAAAAACTGGCCTGACAGTGCTATTTACCAGCCATGATATTGCCTTGATGGAAAAATATGGTGATGAAATTTTATCTCTATAGTGTTTATCACAATGATAAAAATCACTCGCAACCCTGGCCACTAAAAGTATATCGACTTCCGCTTTTGGCTACCGAGCCTTTACCATTTGGTTTTTCACCGTTTTAACAGAAATACTTCATTGAAGTGTTTCGAACCGCCCGATACAAATAACTTTTCACTGAAGAATCGATCATGATTTCTGCCCGCTTTTCCCAGAATAAGACAAACATGGACTGAACCGTCTCTTCTGCTTCTTCCCTGCTTTTCAAAAAACCGCATGCGCAAAGACATAGCGGCCGTTACCAGGACCTGAATAGTTCCCCGAACACGAGCCTGTCCCCCGATTGTATCGAAGAAATGATATTCACTTGGGTTTGCATTAGTACCGCAAAAGTGCATCAATGCCATCTTTCCGTAATTTATTTTATTATAAGACACCTGAAAACCCGAGTACCCCTGCGTCATCATGTTCGTTGAAAACTTTGGTTTAGGCTATAAATTCGCGGGCTCATAATAATTCTATGATGAATATTGCCGTAGTTGGTTCAGGATATGTTGGTCTTGTTACAGGAACATGTTTCGCAGAAACAGGAAACAACGTGGTTTGCGTAGACATTGACGCAGCGAAAGTTGAAAAAATGAAACAGGGAGAAATTCCCATTTATGAGCCGCACCTCGATGTTCTTTTCGAAAGGAATATCAGAGAAAACAGGCTCCATTTCACAACTGATCTGAAAAGTGCTGTGCAGGATGCGGAAATAATCTTCCTGGCACTTCCGACTCCTCCCGGTGAAGATGGCAGCGCAGACCTGAGTTATGTTCTCAAGGTGGCAGAAGATCTGGGCAAGATTCTTTCATCATATAAAGTAATTGTTGACAAAAGCACTGTGCCTGTAGGTACTGCGGAAAAAGTGCAAAATGCCATTGCTTCTCATTCGACAGCTCCATTCGACGTGGTGAGCAATCCTGAATTTTTAAGAGAAGGATTTGCGGTAGATGACTTTATGAAACCTGACAGAGTTGTCATTGGCACCTCAAGTGCTCGTGCAAGAAAGGTTATGGAAGAACTCTATCGCCCATTTACCCGCCAGGGCAATCCAATCATATTTATGGATGAACGAAGTGCAGAGTTGACCAAATATGCCGCCAATGCCTTTCTCGCCACCAAGATTTCTTTTATGAACGAAATAGCCAATTTCTGCGAAAAAGTTGGAGCAGACGTTGATATGGTTCGCAAAGGGATTGGCACTGATGAGCGAATCGGCAAACGCTTTTTATTCCCCGGTATAGGTTATGGAGGCTCATGTTTCCCGAAGGATGTGCAGGCGCTCTATCATAGTGGCATGGAACACAGCTACGAATTCAAAATTCTGAAAAGTGTGATGAAGGTGAACGAAAGGCAGAAAACAATTCTCCTCGGTTCAATACTCGACTATTTCAGCGGTTCATTAACGCACGCAAAAATTGCAGTCTGGGGTCTTGCTTTCAAACCTGATACAGATGATATCAGAGAAGCCCCTGCACTTTATATGATAGAGCATTTGCTCGAAGCCGGTGCGACAATAGTAGCCTTCGATCCTGAGGCCATGGAAAACGTGAAAAAACAAAAGGGATATCACATCGAATATGCTGCTGATCAGTATTCCGCTTTGAAAGATGCGGATGCATTGCTGATATGCACAGAATGGAGTGCTTTCCGGAATCCTGATTTCGCAAAAATGGGCGATCTTATGAAGGCACGAAATATTTTCGATGGCCGCAATCTTTACGACCTCGATAAAATGCAGGAACTTGGATTTTACTACAAGAGTATAGGCCGTACGTTGGTTACCAATGAAGTGAAGTCACCTGATCAGATTTTCTGATCGGCATTTTTTTTCTTGTATTCGTAATTGATTTTAACCTCCGAAGCATTGCTTTGAATTGGCGTTGCCTCCTGTCGGTTTTGAGGAATTTCATCCGGTATTTTCCAAAATGCATTTTCATCATCAGGTAATTCAGGCTCGGTTTCAAACCTGTATTTCCTTCTCTGTGGCCCTTTGTTTCTTAGCAAAAAAGCCAGTAAGGCGCCAGCAACAAATCCGCTTAAATGCCCTTCCCAGGAAATTTTTCGATCGATCGGAAACAGATACCAAACCAAAGAACCGTAATAAAGTACAACTGCCAGAGCCACGCGCATCAGATGCGGATTGCGCCTGATCATACCGCTGATAAAAAGAAAAGCGAATTCGCCATAGATCATCACACTTGCACCTATATGATTGCCATCTCTTCCTATAATCCAAAGCAAGACAGGAGAAATAAAAAACAGGCCGAGAAAAACCTGAAAACTTATGGGCCTGTAGAAATAAAACAGGAAAGTATTCAGGACAAGCAAGCCGAGTGTATTCTGACTGATGTGTTTCAAATCGCTGTGCAAAAAATGCATGGTCAACACGCCACGCAATCCTTCCAGTTTTCTTGGAGCAAGACCAAACTCGCGAAAGTGAAATCCAAGGTATTCATCCATGATAAAAATTGACCAGATCATCACCAGGAGCAAAGCTGACACAGCTAAAGCATCGAATATTTTTACTTTATCCGGAATCTCTTTTCGAAATTCTGTTAAAGACTGCCCTTCATGATTTGATTCCATTACTTTCGTCCATCTTAAATATAAAAACCCATGAAAAAGACTGCCCTGGTGTTCACTATGTTTTGTTTTTGCAGTTTGTTTGCAGCTGCAAATCACAGTTCAACTGACCCCGGTAATCCTCCAGGAGCTCAACAAAAACAACCTTCATTCACCCTTTCTACTGGATATTTTTCTTTCTTCGGGTTGTTATCTAATCCTGTTATGGTTTCTGATACCACAGCCAAAACAGTTCTTCCGGCTGAACCAACAACCATCTCAAAGAAGAACATGCGTTCGAAATTATAACAGAACAATTCGTGGTATGTCGAAAGGCGTGCCACTCCCTTAAAACTGACAAAATTGCCAGTAGTGGTCCAAAGCCTCCAGCCGCTTATCAAGAACCTTGACCTTAATCCACCGCAGTGAAGTAACCTGCGCGATCAAAACTTTTGCCGTCGAAACCCACTGCCTTCATTACATAGTAATATGTTCCGGTGCCTTCTTCGCGCGGACTCCATTCACCGGTTGGTCTATCAATGTTACCTACTAGTTTGCCCCATCTGTCAAATATGTCAACATTCATTGTGCGAATATTGTTGCTCAATATTCTGAAGGTATCATTCTTATTGTCTCCATTGAAAGAAACAATATTCGGAATCAACACAATGCCCGCGTCGTAAAACACGAGTATGTCCAGACTGTAAGATTCATCGCAGCCTTCGAGTGTCGTTGTGACTGTTACACTGTAAACACCCTCCGCGTTGAAAGTCGTAGTGGGATCCAAACTGCCATCGTTTGTTTGCAGTTGATCTCCGTTGGCAAAATCCCAGAAGAATGAATCTCCATCTGATTCATTGAAAAAGGTCACATCAAGAGGAGCCATAGCTTCTGTCACCGACGAAGTGAAATATGCTACAGGATCTATGACATTTACAGTTACAGATGAAGTTCCTTCGCATCCATTGTCATCAAACCCGGAAAGCTGGTAGGTAGTAGTTGCAATGGGCGATGCCAATGGATCGTTGACTGAGTTTGAAGATAAATTTGATCCGATCCAATTATAAATTTCCAAACCATTTGCAATAAGCTGGATTTCTTCACCACGACAAATTGTAAAAGGACCGTTGACAGTAACAACAGGTGCATCGTTTACCGATACAGTGATCTGATCAGAAGCGGTGCATCCTTGCTGACTAACTCCTGTCACGGTATATACAGTTGTATTGGCGGGACCGGCCTGCGGATTAGAGATATTGGCGTTACTCAATCCGGCTGCCGGTGACCAGACATAAAGTGCTGCCCCACTTGCATTAAGACCTGCCGGAACTCCTTCGCAAATAGTAATGTCTATTCCGGCGTTAACGTTCGGTGTTGGATTCACCGTAATTGTTGCGCTATCCGAAACCTCACAAACTCCGGGAATAGTATAATCTATATTCGCCTGACCTGCACCCGCAACTGAAGGATTAAAAATTCCGAGGTTAGCATCCACAACGGCAGTTGTGAGATCGCAAGCACAGTATCTGAAACCTGAATTTCGATATCTTCTTCATCATAGCAAACTTCATTGTAAACATAAGGACAGTATAAGTACCGGGACCGGAAGCGAGAGGATCGAAGATCCCTGCAGCAGGGTCGGTAATTCCATCACCAATCCAGATTCCACCACTGAGGTTGCTGTTGAGTTGCATAGGTTCGCCATATGCGCAAATGGGATTCTGTGAAGCATCCAGACTCAAAGCCACCTGCTCAACCACCGCAATATCAATTGTACCGATGACAGGACACAATCCATCGATGAAGTAGCTGACAGTAGCCGGAGAATTGGCAACGAGAGCAGGGTCGAACAATCCATTGATTTCATCTGTAATTCCATCACCACTGAATACTCCACCAGGAATATCGGTTCCAACCGTTACAGGCTCTGAAGTGCTGCACAACACCGGCAATGCGCTTAGCACCGCGACGGGCTGCGCGATTACAGATATATCTGTAGTCGAAGGTGAAACACAGTTTCCGGTGGGTGTAAATGTCACTGTCCAGAGACCTTCTCCTGCGGCATCCGGATCGAACAGACCCGTTGACGCATTCACAATACCTGTACCCGACCAGTTGCCGTTTGGAAAATCAGCCGTTAGTTGTATCGGGTCGAGTTGTTCGCACAGGGCGGACTCAACAGGATCGATGTTAGAGGACGCTGGTGGTGTATAATCGTATAGTTCAGTATCCGAAGATGTTCCTCCGCAAACAGCTCCCGGATTGTTACCGGTCAGATTCAACGTAAAATTGGTGTCTTCTGTTGGACCAGGAATGAGTGTGATATTGAGGGAGGAAGTACTGTTAGGTATGATAAACGGTGGATCAGCAACCCACTCATAACCAAAAGTGAAATTAATCGGTACAGCAGGCGGAGCAGGAACCGTAAAAATAGAAGCTGATGCAGCGGTGCAAGAATTATCAGCAATGCCGGAAGAGAAGTTTGAAGGCGTTGAATAAGAATAAGAAACCGGATCATTGCCAACCGATGTTCCTGAGAAAGTGAGCGAAGCATCTGTGAGTGATCCTATATCTGCTCCAACACAATCATAAATTTGCACGGACCATCCTGCCTGAGAAGCTTCACATCCGTACAAAACAGACCAGTTGATTGGAGTTGCTCCTGCACCATACGCCATATGTTCCCGTTGCTTCATTCGGTGTAAATGAGCACATATTCAGTGTATTCGTTACCTCCGTGCTAAAGCAAAGGTTATTGATATCAGGATCATTATCTCCATTGACACAACAACCATTGCACACTCCCGGACTCGGGGCAAGAAGTAGCGTTGGACTGCCGCAGGAAGCGGGTCCCACAACATAAAATGCAAGGTCAGAAATGTAGCTATGCTCAGCAGTGAAACATATAGAAATTACAGAATTCGCATCCAGCACCAAAGCCTGATTGGGATCAAATGCTACAGGTGTATTGTAATACGGCGTAACGCTGCCATTGCTGATTACACCCGACAATTGAACATTACCACAGCCCGGCGCAATGGCATTTACATTCACAGACGGGTTAGTGTTGATCCGACATACCCAGGCGATGTATGTTCCGACAACCATATCATTGACATCATAAACAGTCACGCGGTATCCACCGGGACCCACGGTTTGGGCGCCAATTGTCAAATCATTTTGAACTGCCAAAGCATTCCAAGCATTACCTGCCGCGCTGAATTGTTGCCAAACAAAATCCCAGTTCCCTGTTCCGGATTCCGGGGTTACCAGTAGTTCGGCAGTCTGACCGGAGCAAATGAAAAAAATACTGTCGTTTGGTTCTCCGTTGGTGTATGAAGTCGTGTCAGCAAATGTGTCATTTGTGCATGTTAACTGGGCCATGGTATTGCCGCAGAAAACAAACAAACAAACAAACAAATCCGATAAGGAGTGCAGGCATCCATCTCTTCTTCAAGACATTTTGGTTCATCATCTAATCTGTATTATGAAGTTTCTTATGACAACAAGTGCATGAACAAAGATGGACAAACTCGCATTAAACTTAATAGAAATTCTGCTCTCAGAAAAAAACCTCGCGATTAATCTGAACTCTTCACCATGAATTCACCGGAGCCTCGATACTCCTCTCCGTCAAGCCCAACTGCATTGTAAGTATAGTAATAGTTACCTGATCCAAATTCTCTCGGTGACCATTGATTATCAGGACCAATGTAACCTCCAATTTTTATTCCCCATCTATCGAAGATCTCAACTTCCAGACTCTCCAAATTTCTGCTGGCAATTCTGAAATAATCGTTCTTGCCATTGCCATCCATGGTCACAATATTTGGCAAAATCAAAATTTCCGAATCATAGTATGAGTTGAACGCAAACGAATAGGTCGATGCACAATCTCCAATCACGGCCGTCAGTGTGACAGTGTAATACTGAGCGCCTGAAAATTCCGGACTAAAGATTTCATCTACATCATTAGAAATAACTGTATCACCATTGCCGAAATCCCAGTAAAAAATATCGCCAGTTGAAGTGTTGATGATTTCAGGTGTAAATGGTGAAACCCCTGTATATGCGTTAGAAGTAAAGGATGCAGCGGGTGATATCACCTCCACAGCCAGCGTATTTTCACCATAACATCCATTTTCATCGAAACCACCAACCGAATATGTTGTAGTTTGCTCAGGAGATGCCAAAGGATTCGCAACATCATAATAATTCAGGCCTCCACCACTCCATACATATGACTCAAGACCTGACGCCAGCAGCTGAATATCCTCCTCTTCGCAAATCGCGAAAGGTCCATTGACTATAACATCAGGTTGGCTGAATATTGTCACTAGAACTTCTTCTTCGCTTGCGCAGCCATTATTGCTGTATCCTGTGACAATGTAAGCGGTTGTTTGAGACGGAGAAGCCAAAACACTGCTTCCTGAAGTCTGATTGAGACCTGCTTCCGGTTGCCAGGTATAGCTCAAAGCACCACTTGCCCAAAGAGCGGCATTGCCATCGTAACAAACCGATGTATCGGATACAGTCGTGATTGTGGGCGACTGGAAAATTTCTATTTCCGTAGAAGTTTGAACATCACAAACGCCATCAACAAAATATGTAATCTCATTCATACCCGTTGCACCGAGTGCGGGATCGAAATAAAAATAGATGTCTTCTGTGACTGCATTACCTGTCCAGACTCCTCCGGGAATATTTGCGTCGAGTTCAACCGGAGCGGCCTCAGGACAGATACCAGCCGGGATATTGAACTCCAGAGACGGATAATCTTCCAATACCACAATTATGCTATCAACAGGATTGCATGCATTGTCGATCGTGTAATAAACCAAATAACTTCCAGCTTGTCCGATCGCATTCGGATTAAACACACCGGTAAGTTGGTTGGTAATGCCATTTCCGCTCCAAACACCCCCAACGGGTGAGGCCGTCAAATTAAGAGAAGCTCCATCCAGGCATATTGGAGAAACTGGAGTAACGCTAATCTGAGGGTCATCAACTTCGATTGTTATAGATGTCTGATCAGAGCATACTTCATCATATGAATAAACCAATTCCCATGCGCCCACTCCAGCCAGGAGAGGATCAAATTCGAAACCTTCCAGACCATTTATTCCGGGGCCAGTCCAGGAACCTCCACTTAAATTTGAATTCAAGAAAACAGGCTCATCCGTTAGACAAAGATGGTCATCAGCTACCGATACGAAGAGCTCATTAAATTCTACTACTTCGATAATGACTGAACTCGAAGCCGGACACTCACCACCAACTTCATACGTGATCTCGGTATAAATATCTTCTACCAATGAAGGGTTGAACATACCGCCAACGGCATTGGTTATTCCACTACCAGACCACAACCCACCGGCAGGAGATACATTGAGTGTTTGAGGCATTTCATTGCTGCAAATAGCTTGAACAGCATCAATCTCGATAACAGGAGCTGATGTCACAATGATCTGCTCTGTGTCTCCTTGAATACAACTGGAAACAGGAATAAATTCTATATTCCACACACCATTACCGGCTTCAGCAGGAGAGAATATACCTTCAATGGGATCAACAATCCCGGGTCCCGACCATGTGCCTTCAGCGACATCTGATGAGAGCACTATTGATGCATCGGTCGAACAAAGCACATTGTCTTCAATCGCGATATCTGATTGTTCTGGTGCGATATAATCATAGAATTCGACATCTGATGTGTTACCTCCGCATGCACCTTCTACATTAGGCCCGACGAGTTCCAAATAAAATTGCGTATCTACTGTTGGTCCCGGATCAAGAATGATGTTGAAGTCATTGACCGGATTTGGAATATCAAATGGAGGATCAGCTCTCCAAAGTGTGCTGAACTGAATAGGAATTATAGATGCCAGCGGCTCTTCTCTTGGAATTGTGACCTGCTGCAAAGTATCCAGTGAGCAAACATCATCAGGGATATTTGAAAAGAAATTCTCCGGAGTAGCATACACCACATTGTAGTCATCTCCGAGCCAGTTCAGACCACTGAAGGTGATTGTTGTCGCTGTCAATTCGCCAACATCGCCACCGACACAATCGTAAACCTGTACCGACCAATCTTCTTCATTTGCGTTGCATCCGATGAATATATCCCAATCTATAGGGATTGCCTCTGATCCATAGCTGCCGAAGTTCCCAGTCAGAGTAAACGGAGCACCATCGCAGACATCCAGATTTTCATTACTCGCATTTGAAAAACAAAGAGCAGTTACATCGCTTCCATAATTACACAATGTGTCTTCCTGCAATTCAAATGGTGCGGATGAAAGAATGGCGTGCGGACTTCCGCAGGAAGCTGGACCAATCAAATGAAACGATAAATCTGAAACAAAACTATGGTTGGCTTCGAAGCATACGCTTATCCCGGTTGAAGAAGTAACCGGCAAAGGATCTTCGGTCTGCAGCGAAGGTGGATTATAATACGAAGTTATCTGAGGCGCGAAATAAAGACCTGACAATAACACAGAAGTGCAACCTGAAGGAATTGTATTGGCGTTTACGATCGGAGGAGCAAAGATTCTGCATACCCAGCAGATATAGCTTTCGGTAGTGAGTCCGCTCACATCGATAATCTCCACTTTAAATCCACCGTTCGGAAGATTTCTTGTGCTCGAGGCGACACCCAGATCTTCATCCGCAAAAACCCAATCGTTCAAACCCACGGAAAAATAATACCATCGAAAGTCATTCACGGGTTCACCCAAAGCAGGCGTAGCGACAACAGTTGCGTTTTGACCAGCGCAAACAAAATAAACACTGTCATTGGGCATTCCATTTGAATACGTAGTGGTATCAGCCGACTGCGCGTTCAAACACACCAATTGTCCCTTAGCATTAAGGCAAAAACAACCGGCCACAATTAAAATTGTGACAAGGAATCTCATTCATCATGTCTGTTACAAACCAAAATGGCTAAAAAACTCATCAAAACTCATTGAGCGCAATTCACCACCATCGTGAATTTTAATCAGATTTACACCAATTGAATAGAACAATTTGGTGTAAACATTCCGGTCATTGTAATTCGGTTGGAATTCTGTAGTGATCGTCAATCCATTCTTGACAATAGAAATCAACGATGCATTAGCTGATGACCATGCGCTGAAAGAATTGAGTTCATCGGCGCTCAGTTCCTGATCGAGCGAGAAAACTGTCACCACTTTACCAGCCTGATTAACCGTAAGATTAGAAGCAGCATCCACGGTCAGTGTATGTTGGCAAAAGCATCCTAAACCCAGAAAAAGAAACACAATAGATAGAAAACGATTTTTCATAACATAAGATTTATTTATTCAGAGCAAATATGCTAAATCTCATGGCTTCTCAGGTCAAAGCATTGAAAAAATGACATCA
>JBEIHH010000026.1:0-28670 GCA_040381475.1 Crocinitomicaceae bacterium
GGCAAAGGTGTGATTATACCGGAAACATTGCCTGAAGCTGAGAAAGCGCTTAACGAATTGCTAGGCGGTCAGTTTGGAGAAGCCAGCAGTAAGGTTGTCATAGAAGAGTTCCTTCGTGGTATTGAAATGTCTGTTTTCGCGTTGACAGATGGAGCATCCTATGTTTTGCTGCCAGAAGCAAAAGACTACAAAAGGATTGGTGAGGGAGATACCGGACTTAACACCGGAGGCATGGGAGCAGTAAGTCCTGTGCCATTTGTGACTGAAGAGTTGATGAGCAAAATTGAATCTCGCATTATTCGCCCGACAGTAGAAGGACTCAAAGCTGAAGGGATTCGTTATTGCGGATTCATCTTTTTCGGATTGATCAATGTGAATGATGACCCTTATGTAATAGAATACAATTGCCGGATGGGAGATCCTGAAACCGAGGTAGTCATGCCGCGTATTCAGAATGATCTTTTGGAATTGTTGGAAGGAGCTGCGAAAGGAAAATTGTCGGGCAAGCATGTGGATATTGATCCGAGAACCGCAGCCACGGTGATGTTGGTATCCGGAGGATATCCGGAAAACGCAGAAAAAGGAATGGTCATGACAGGATTTGACGAAGTAGGCGACAGCATTCTATTCCATGCCGGCACAGCGGAAAAAGACGGCAAGATTGTAACCAACGGCGGCAGAGTATTGAGCATTACATCCTTTGGCAGCGACCTCGAAGAAGCTCTTGAACGTTCTTACCGCAATGCTGAAATCATAGAATACTCGGGCAAATATTACCGCCGTGATATAGGCAAAGATTTGCTGCAATACCTCTAAATCAAAAATCGGGGACTTCGTCTCACCACTTTCAACGCGTATAGCCGCTGCCTATGGACATTCCAACACGCATGCTAAAGTTGAAATACTGAGGTTTTCTATATCAATCATTGCATCCTCGACGACAAGTACCTCATTAGCCCGATCTGAAAACACCCCTTGATTTCAAAAAAAGGCGCAGGAGAAACAACCTCAAAAGATCGGGCATAAAAAAAGCCCTTACGCAGGGCTTCAATATATTATGCCGAAGGCAGTATCACAAGGTAGTACCTTCACTGATAGCCTTTTGATTGTATTTTTTCTGTCTGTTCAGCCAATAAATAAAAGCAACAAAAGCAAAAACGATACAAACCCAGTTAAACCAGTGTGTCATTGGCTCCAAAGCGTGCTTAAACGTCCACTGACAGAAGTCAACAAATGGCTGGAGGATGCTTTGCAAATTCATAGTTGAAAAAATTGTGGGGCAAATCTAATTGAAGGAAGGCAATACACCTAAAGTTACGTTCATTTTTGTTGCCAGATAAATGTGAATATGATCTTAAGGTCTTTTGCCTCAAATCAGCCCTATACCCTGATAGTCATTCCGCTGACTGTCGCTGCTGCGCTTTTGCCGTCAATAGGTCGAAAGGCGCTACCGGTGGTCAATTGTGGCTTCCCTGCAGACGACCTTTTTCATTGGATTTACCTAAGCCCTGTTGCCATTGTTATCACCACCATGCTACTCATTCTGGGTGGAGCTATGCTGGCCAATACGGTCTTCAACAAACACGAGTTTTATAACGTCCCGGTATATGTTCCCGCGCTGCTTTACAGCATGTTAGGCACATCGATCGGGCTAATTCAATTATCCTTGCCCGCCCTCCTTGCCAATATTTTTCTGCTTGCCGGACTTAACAAACACTTGCGCATTTTCCGACAGTCCAGAGTACTCGCCGAATACTTCGAATCCGGTTTCTGGTACGGTCTGGCAGCAGTCTTTTTCCCGCCTTATCTGCTGCTCATTGCCGGATTATGGGTGACGACGTTCGTTATGAGAGCTTTTCATTGGCGAGAACATCTCCTTCCAGTTGTTTCCTTCTGTGTTCCGATGCTTTACTGGATCGTTTGGAAATACTGGCAGGGAGAGCTCAATCAGCTTGTTCTTTTCTACAAAACGTTCACTTACGACGCCAAATCCTATTTCTTTAATTTCAACGCCATTACAACGCTGTTCGCCCTGACAGCAGCAGGTTCATTTATAGGAGCCTTACCCCGTTATACTTTCCTTTCAGATCGTGCATCCAACAAGGCACGCGGCGTGAAAAATATATTCCTGATCATGGCACTATGCATGATTATCTGCATGTTTATGGGATATGTACTCATACTCAAATGGATTCTTATGACTGTACTGCTGCCATTAGCCTTTGTCATTGGTTACTGGTTTACCAATTACCGGTACTCACTCATCGCGCCGTTTGTCTTCTATTTCCTGTGCATATGCTCTATTCTTGTTGTGACCAATTTTTATGGTTTGGTATGATGATTTTCTCAATGATTCAAGAAAATAAGGGAAACACCTCAGACTGGAAGTAGCGAATTATCCTGTAATTTGCCTTTAAAACAAAATAAATGAATACCTCAAAGTTTATCACTTACCTGGCACTGACTTTTTGTTGCCTGGTCCTTATGGGTTGTCCGTATGAAAGCGAAGTCCCTCTGTCTGAAGCCAAAACGAAACCTGCGGACAACCTGATTGGCGTGTGGGAAGAGTCCGGCAATCCAAGTGTCACAATGACCGTTGAAAGAAGCGCAGGCAATATGATGTCCGTTACAAAAACATCGCAGAATGAAGGCGCGGAACCAACCGTTGAAAACTCCAAGGTGCATGTTACAGACATCAACGGCAAAATCTTCCTGAATGTGAGTGAAGTCAGCGACTACGAAACAACTCCTCATTACTATCTCTATAAATTGGAGAAGAGTGGCGAATTCAAAATGATGCTTTTCGAGGTAACTCCCAATATCCGTGAGAAATTCAGCGATTCGGATGAAATGCGAAACTTCTTTGCGGCCAACATGAACAATAGCTACTTCTACAGCACCGGAGAATTGACCTATTTCAAAGTAAAGTAACCCTTGTGTAGCTTACAATGCCCCGGTACTCCCGGGGATTTTTTATGCGCTCATATGTCCCTTCAAGACGTTCTACAGAAGTTATTTTTTGGACTGAAGACACAATTTATGCCTCATTTTCAATAGGATATTCAATTTAGGTTTCCGATCTTTGAATTGGATTTCAGGTTTCTGGGCATACCTGACAACTTAAGTAGTGTAAAAGGTGTCTTTACTTCGTCCGACCGGTGCAGGCAAAAAGAATCATATCAGTTTTGTTTATCCTTTGGAGTGTCGCTATCCGAAGCCAAACGGAATTCGTTGAAAACAAGGGGCAGTGGCCGGATCAGGTGCTATTCAAGGCCAGCTTACCTTCAGGATCGCTTTGGGCAGAAAAAGGCGCATTCACATTTTCCTTTTACGACCCGAAAGTGTTGGAGTATCTTCATCCTCAAGGTAAACCAGCACCTGAAGATGCTCAATTCAAATCACATGCATACAAGATCAATTTCATGGGATCATCAACACCGCAGGCAGCCGGTGAAGACCCGGGAAAGCATTATTACAATTACTACATTGGCGATGACGAATCAAGATGGGCATCTGAATGCAGGGTTTTTCGAAGGTGCGCGCTGAACGGACTTTATCCTAAAATCGACTTGATGGTTTACTCCAATTCACAATCTGTGAAGTACGACTTCATTGTGCGGGCGGGGGGTGACCCACGGGATATCAGTCTTCAGATTGACGGTGCAGAAGTGCAACTCGAGCCTGTCAAAGACGGAGTCCAACTACACGTGAAAACCTCCGTGAATGATGTTATTGAAAAACCTCCGTTCGCTTACCAAATCATCAACGGAGAAATGGTTGAAGTAAGTTGTGAGTTCGTATTGAAAGAAAATATCATCAGTTTTAACCTTGGCCGATACAATAAGAACTATGATCTTATCATCGATCCTGAGATCGCGTTTTCCACTTACATCGGATCAGCAGCAAGCAATTTTGGTTTTACAGCCTGCAATGATTCTCAAGGCAATCTGATCAGTGGTGCGGCTGTGTTCGCCGAAAACTATCCTGTCACCACAGGAGCATTTCAAGCTGAGTTCAATTCATATCCGTTAAACTATATGGATGTTGCAATTACAAAGTTCAACGCCGACGGCACAGCACTCTTGTACAGCACATACATTGGAGGTCCAGGTCAGGAGACACCACACAGCATAGTAACCGACAACAACGATAATTTCATAGTATTCGGTGTGACCGGCAGCGATGAGTTTCCGACCACAGCAGGATGTTGGCAGGATAATTTTGTTGGTGGTGGGTTTCTTCCAATGGCCGATTTTTTCACCAGTTTTCATGAATTCGGAACTGATATGTTCTTGAGCAAATTCGACCCTGCAGGAACCCTGCTGAGTTCGACTTTTGTTGGAGGTAACGGCAACGATGGACTTAATTATGCTGATCAGTTGTTTTACAACTATGGCGATGCATTCCGTGGAGAAGTCAACATTGATAACAACGACAACATCTATGTTGCGTCTGTGACCAGAAGCACAAACTTCCCAATGGAAGGCAACAGCAATCAAAACGCTTTCGGTGGTGGAATGTGCGACGGTGTGGCTTTCAAGATGGATCCGACACTTGGCAATATGCTTTGGAGCACATACATCGGCGGCTCCAACTCTGACGCGTGTTACGCCATTGAATTCGAATCAAATGGCACATTGATCATCGCCGGTGGAACACAAAGTTCCAATTTTCCCTTTATTAGTCAGACAGCCGCTGACCCAACTCACAATGGCGAAACGGATGGATTCATATTCCTTCTCGACAACAACAATTTTTCACTTGTGGGCGGCACATTTATCGGCACCAATGAATACGATCAGGTGTTTTTCGTGCAGATAGATGATACAGACAATATTTATGCATATGGACAGACAGCGGGCAATATGCCTATGACTCCTGGTGTTTATGGCCAGGCCAACAGTGGACAATTCGTAACGAAGCTTGATCCACAGCTATCCTCCCAAATTTGGAATACCACAATTGGCACCGGAAGTGGAGAAATAGATATTTCTCCGACAGCATTTTTGGTGAGTGATTGCGAACAGATATATATCAGTGGATGGGGCGGTGAAGTGAATTCAAATTTTTGCCAATTCAATCCTTGTTACGCAACGTCAAGCACAACTCAGGGTTTACCGGTTTCAGCAGATGCGTTTCAATCCACAACCGATGGTAGCGACTTTTATTTATGTGTTCTTACACCAAATGCTGAGGATCTGCTCTATGCGTCATTCCTTGGAGGAGAAGAAAGTGCTGAGCACGTAGATGGCGGCACATCGAGATTCGATAAATCGGGCAGTGTGTTTCAGGCAGTGTGTGCAGGATGTCAGAACAATGATGATTTTCCAACAACACCGGGAGTATGGAGTAATACGAATGAAAGCAATGGCTGCAATATCGCGGTATTCAGATTTGATCTGAGTGCAGTTCAGGCCGCGGTTGAAATCGATGGGCCCAACGAAGTTTGCGTTGACAACCCCGTTGCATTTATCAATACCAGCGTTGGTGCATCATCGTACCAATGGTATTTCGGAGATGGTGATGAAAGCCAGGAATTTGAGCCAACACACGCATTCGAAACGCCGGGAACATATACCATACAGTTGATAGGTATGGATGATGCGCTTTGTGTTACCAGTGATACAGCCGAAATTCAGATAACAATTTTACCCGGAGTTTATCCGACTGTGGATGAAGGCGGATTGATCTGCCAGGGAGATACATTTCAACTCAATGCCACCGGCTCTGATAATTTATTCTGGCTTGCCAGCATCAGTATTTCTGAAACCGACATACCGAATCCGGTTGCGTCTCCATTGATGACTGCGGAATACTTCGTAGTTGATTACAATGATTGCGCTGCTGAAACGCTGAGCGTAGTTGTAGAGGTGAGCATTGTGAATACTCAAATCAGTGATGATGGGTCTCTGTGTATCGGAGAAAACACAACACTTGAAGCCGAAGGTGGAGTATCGTACAGCTGGTCACCAAGCACAGGATTGAGTAGTCCATTTTCTGCAACAACTGTTTGCACACCAACTGAGACAACAACGTACACAGCTACAATTACCAATGCCGACAATTGTTCGGCGGAAGAACAAGTTACAATCACGGTATTCAACAATTCGCCTGGAGGTGAAATTTATGATGACGTAAGTATTTGTGAAGGAGAATATGTGCAGCTTAACGCGAACGATGGTTCGGCATGGGTCTGGAGTCCGGCAGCATCGCTGAACAATATCAACATACAAAATCCATTCGCAAATCCAACCGATACGACTCTCTACTCGGTAACTATTTACAATCCATGCGGACAAGGCACTGACTACGTTACGGTGAATGTGATCATTCCTGACGTTGATGCGACCGGTGGTGGAACAATTTGTCCAGGTGACACCATTGGAGCCAGCGCAACAGGAGCAGAACTTTACTTGTGGCAACCAGCCATGTATTCGAACCCTTCCAATGAAAGCGCCACCGTCTTATCGCCTCCTTATAGCATGTGGATTGATGTAACCGGTGTGGATGAATTCAATTGTATCGGGCACGATTCTGTATATGTCTATGTACATCCATCCGCATCCGTTGACGCCGGCCCAGACCAGTATTTCGAATATCCGGGGAGTGCATACTTACTTGGAAATGCATTCGGTTTCGACTTTTACTGGTGGCCGGAAACAGGTCTCTCATGCACCGACTGTATTTACCCAGTTGCTTCGCCAGAAGTAGAAACAGTTTACCATCTTGCGGTGATTGATCACAACGGCTGCGTAACCGACGATTCGGTTTTTGTAAAACCGTATTATCCCGTTTGGGTGCCCAATGCATTTACTCCGGACAATGATGGCATCAATGATTATTTCAAAGCATATGGAATAAACGTTGAAGGCTTCCATATGATGATATTCGATCGATGGGGTATAAAGGTTTTCGAATCATATGATATCGATGAAGTGTGGATGGGTGAATTGCATTCCGATTACTACGTGCAAAACGACGTCTATAATTGGGTCATAGAATTTGATTCAATTGATCGGAGAACCAGCATGAGTGGACATGTTACCCTGCTGCGTTAATTTTTCTCCAGGAAAAATCCCATTTCGAATTTTAAATTAAGTCCATGGCAACTATTCGGGGGTTTTTTTGTCGGGTTTGGCATTCAAACGCAAACCCAGATGAGCAACAGGAGATACTACAACTCCATTTCGAGCCGGGGCAATCATACATTCAACACCGAGATCAAAAATCGAAATACAATAACCAAAACAAGGAGTAAAAACCCCGGTTATTCCGATGACCTCATTGAGCTCACGACTGTTGGTTCCATCAACCTTGCTAAAAAATAAGCCCAGGCCGGCTTCCAGGTATAATCCCTGCTCCTTTTCAGCTAAAAACGCACGCCATCCATAACCCATTTTGACAAAACTCAGCGAATATTTGTCAACACTATTTGTCGAAGCCTGGTCAGAATCAACAATCAGTTCAAGCTTGTCATAAGAAATTTCAAAAATTCTGTGGCGGGTTAGTTTATTTACCCAATCCATCTTGAACGTCCCTCCAAGTCCGAAAGAATTCGACTGCCATTCTACTTTCGGAGAAACAAGCGTTGATCCTCGTACACCTGCCATCATATATGTCTGTGTGTGCATTGAATTAGAAAATAGGTTATACAGCAACACCCAAAAACAACATTTCAATTCGATTAACCGATGTGAATTAGTTCTCATAAGAACAGTTTATATAGCAAATATATTTGCCCCTGAATGTCTATACAAACAAGCACTCTGTTGCGCTTCTTATTGTGCCGGGCACTGCTAACTATAGTCTTTGTTCCTCTTTCGTTGTTTTCACAAAGTAAATACCAGCGGGGCAGTATCGCTTTTCATTTTGGCACTACACAATATCAGGGCGAGCTTCAAAATGATTTTTTTCGTTTTGGCACAATCAACCCATTCAATGGACTGAGTTATACCCACTATACTTCTCCTTTGGTAGATTTGAAAGGTTCAATCTTCATGGGGTCATGGGGTTACAATCATGAAAAACTAAATTCATTCGATACAGATGTACTGAGCGTTACGCTCGAAGGTAAAATCAAATTGCGCCACTCAGACAATCCACTTTGGATGCCCTATTTGTTCGGAGGCATCGGCGCACAGCACTACAGCAACTGGGTTCTTTTGGACAATCAGAACAACCCAATAACCACCGATCCCAAAGGCAACTTTTTTTCGCCATCAGAAATCAATGGATACCAAAGCTGCGCATCTCTGGGTGCAGGGTTTCAATTCTTTTTCGCGGAAAGGGTCTTTCTCAGTTTTGAAGAGCGTTTGGTATTCCCCGGGCTTGACATTGCCGATGGTCTGGAAGGAAACTATCCCGACAAAATGCTGATGCATACCTTGAGTATCGGCTTCGGTCTTTTCACCTGGAAAGATGGTGATGGAGATCTGGTTTCTGACAAGCATGATAAATGCCCTGACACGCCCCGAAACGTTGTAACTGATGAACACGGCTGTCCACTTGATGCTGACATGGATGGCTTACCGGATTAGATCGACCTTCAAAACCAATTGCTGATAACAACACCAAAAACGGGCGGGCACTTAACAGAAGGGTTGGGTTTGAGGTCGAATTCTGACATCAATATCTTAGCCCTCAAAATTTTTTCTCCTTATGTCATACAACAATCTGATTCTCGAAACCGCCGAACAGGTGATGACCATCACCATCAATCGTCCGGCGCAGTTAAACGCGTTGAACAGCGAAACAATCAATGAACTAAACAAAGCGCTCTCACTGGCCGATGTAAATCCGGAGGTAAGAGCAATCATCATTACTGGATCTGGAGATAAGTCATTTGTAGCCGGGGCCGATATCAAGGAATTTGCAGATTTCAGTTTGGAGGAAGGTAAAATGCTCAGCGCAAGCGGACACAAGTTGCTTTTCGATTTTGTTGAAAATATGAGCAAGCCTGTTATAGCTGCAGTGAATGGCTTTGCCCTCGGCGGAGGCCTCGAGTTGGCCATGGCGTGTCATCTTCGGCTGGCATCAGACAATGCTAAACTTGGCTTGCCGGAAGTAAGTCTCGGAGTAATTCCGGGTTATGGTGGCACACAACGTCTGGCGCAGCTCGTCGGCAAAGGCAAGGCCATTGAGATGATTGCCACAGCGGGTATGATCACCGCACAAGATGCGCTGCAGTGGGGTTTGGTAAATTATGTGACCACGCCTGTTGAACTTATTTCACGCTGTCGTGACATTGCTGCCAAAATGATTAAAAACTCACCCGTTGCCATAGCTTCATCTATTCGGGCAGTCAATGCAGGATACAGGGCAGGCACCAACGGGTTTGCAACCGAAATCCGTGAGTTTGGCAAATGTTTTACGACAGAGGATTTCAAAGAAGGAACTCAGGCATTCCTTGAAAAGCGTAAACCAGCCTTCACCGGAAAATGAGAATAGAGATCATCAACAAATCCGGACATGCACTCCCGGCCTATGAGACCATGCTGTCGGCGGGCATGGACCTGAGGGCCAATCTCAGCGAACCCGTCACGCTGGAATCACTGGATCGTGCTATGGTCCCAACCGGCATTTTTATCGCGTTACCCTCTGGCACCGAAGCACAGATCAGACCGCGTAGTGGTCTTGCAGCAAAACAAGGCATCACGGTATTGAATTCACCAGGAACTATAGATGCTGACTATCGCGGCGAAATCAAGGTGGTATTGGTGAATCTTTCAAATCAACCTGTGACTATCCAAAACGGAGATCGCATTGCCCAGATGGTAATAGCTCGCTACGAAAAGGCTGAATTGGTGGAAGTAACTGAATTGCAGGAGACTCAACGTGGCGCGGGCGGTTTTGGAAGCACCGGAAGCAAATAATGGCAGATTCATGCCACTATTGAATGAACCTAAATTGCATTGTGCGGTTTTTTAATACAAGGCGTGGATTACATTCGCGCCACTAATTTTAGCATTCAATTGAATTATGGCGAAAGGTCTTTTCGGTAGTTCACTGGTGAAGAAATTCTGGATGGCATTAACAGGCCTCTTTCTCATCACGTTTCTAATTGTCCACTGTGTCATCAATGCGATGATCTTCTTCAACGATGGAGGAGTCACATTCAATAAATGGGCACACTTCATGGGCACTAACCTCATCATCCGCACGATGGAAATCGTGTTGTTCGTCGGTCTGATAGCACACGTCGTGGATGGATTGATGTTGTATTTTCAAAACCGTCGAGCAAGACCGGTGAAATATGCTTGCGAAAAGTCTTCGGCAAGCAGCACCTGGTATTCAAGAAGCATGGCTCTTCTGGGAACGTTGATTCTTCTTTTTCTCATTCTTCACTTGTATCACTTCTGGTTAAAGTCACGCTTCACCGAACTCACAGTCACACCAAGTATAGTGTTTCATGATGGCCATGCTTATGAAGACATGTATGGGGAAATGAAATTCGTGTTCAGTCATCTCTGGGTTGTTATTCTATATGTTTTGGGATGCTTCTCATTGTTCTGGCATCTTCTTCACGGCTTCCAAAGTGCTTTTCAGTCATTAGGATTGAATCACACCCGTTATAAAAAAGGCCTTGCGCTTGTTGGTGAATCATTCAGTGTGGTGATTTCCGCTGTTTTCGCAGCCATGCCACTGGCAATGTATTTTGGTTGGATATCTTAATTAATCTGATCCGTTCAAAAATCATTAAGTATGAATCTCGACGCTAAAATTCCTGAAGGGCCACTCGATCAGAAGTGGACAAAATATAAGAACACCGCTCGTCTGGTGAATCCTGCAAACAAGCGAAGCATTGAAGTAATCATTGTTGGAACTGGTCTGGCAGGTGCTTCTGCCGCGGCATCACTGGCAGAGATGGGCTACAAGGTGAAAGCACTTTGTTTTCAAGACTCACCTCGCCGCGCTCACAGCATCGCTGCTCAAGGTGGCATCAATGCTGCTAAAAACTACATGAACGACGGAGACTCCACGTTCCGTCTTTTTTATGATACGATCAAGGGTGGTGACTACCGCTCCAGAGAGGCCAATGTTTATCGTCTGGCAGAAGTCAGCACGAATATTATCGACCAGTGCGTAGCTCAGGGCGTTCCATTTGCGCGTGATTACGGTGGATTGCTCGACAACCGTTCATTTGGTGGCACACAGGTTTCAAGAACATTTTACGCCAAAGGCCAAACAGGCCAGCAGTTGTTACTTGGCGCATATTCTGCGCTTTCACGCCAGATCGGAAAAGGCAATGTTGAAATGCTCAACAGGCATGAAATGCTGGATGTAGTAATAATCAATGGCAAGGCAAGAGGTATCATCGCACGCAATCTTGTCACTGGTGAAATTGAAAGACACTCTGCTCATGCGGTAGTTCTTTGCACCGGCGGATACGGCAACGTATTTTTCTTGTCGACAAATGCCATGGGCAGCAACGTAACCGCTGCATGGCGCGCTCACAAACGCGGAGCCGCGTTCGGAAATCCTTGTTATACCCAAATTCACCCGACATGTATTCCTGTTAGCGGTGATCACCAGTCCAAGCTCACGTTGATGTCAGAATCACTTCGCAACGATGGCCGCATATGGGTGCCAAAACGCAAGGAAGATGTGGAAGCAGTTCGTGCGAAAAAACTCAAACCTCAAGACATTCCCGAAGAAAACCGCGATTATTATCTCGAAAGAAGATATCCTGCTTTTGGTAATCTCGTTCCCCGTGACATTGCTTCACGTGCAGCGAAAGAACGTTGTGACGAAGGATTTGGAGTTAATGCTACCGGCGAAGCTGTATACCTTGATTTCTCTGCGGCCATAATCCGTTATGGTAAAGCACAAGCCAATGTAAAAGGATTGCACAGCGCCACACAACAGCAAATCGTAGATCTTGGAACCAAGGTTGTGGAAGAAAAATATGGCAATCTTTTTCAGATGTACGAACAAATCGTAGCAGAAAATCCATACAAAACCCCAATGATGATTTATCCTGCGGTACATTACACCATGGGAGGTCTTTGGGTTGACTACGAACTCATGACAACGGTTCCCGGATTGTATGCATGTGGTGAAGCCAATTTCAGCGATCATGGCGCCAACAGACTTGGAGCATCAGCACTGATGCAGGGACTTGCCGACGGATATTTTGTGTTGCCATATACTATTGGAAACTATTTGGCTGATGAAATCGGTACAGGAAAGATTTCGACCACTACATCGGAATTTGAAGAAGCTGAAAAGAATGTTCGCAATCAGATTTCGCAATTGATGAACAACGGCGGAACAAAACCGGTTGACCATTTTCACAGAAGACTTGGAAAAGTGATGTGGGATAAATGTGGCATGGGCCGCAATGTTGAAGGTCTCAAAAAGGCCATTGCTGAAATTCAAAATATCAGGGAAGATTTTTACAAAAACGTCCGAATTCCGGGAACTGCTGATTACATGAATCAGGAATTGGAAAAAGCATTGCGCGTAGCAGATTTTATTGACCTCGGTGAGTTGATGTGCTTCGATGCTTTGAACAGAAACGAAAGTTGTGGAGGTCATTTCCGTGAGGAATATCAAACTCCGGACGGTGAGGCACTTCGTGATGACGAAAACTTCAAGTATGTATCAGCATGGGAATGGACGGGCAACCCTTCAGCACCCAAACTGAACAAAGAAGATTTGATTTACGAAAACATCAAGGTGCAACAGAGAAGTTATAAGTAACATCAGCAAGTGCCGATAAAGATTCTGCACAGAAGGATAAAATTTCGGCCACGGTTGAAGCATAGATTGAAAAGAATGGTGAAAAACCTTTGATGGTTTTGCCAAATAAAACATACTCATGGAAAAAGGAATGAATCTAACATTGAAGATCTGGCGTCAGAAGAACGCGTCTGACCAGGGCAAAATTGTTGATTACAAAGTAAACGATGTGTCACCGGATATGTCGTTTCTTGAAATGATTGATGTACTGAATGACTCATTGGTTACAAAAGGCGATGATCCGGTAGCATTTGATCATGACTGTCGTGAGGGTATTTGTGGCATGTGCAGCATGTTCATCAACGGCGAAGCACATGGACCAAACCGCGGTGTAACCACTTGTCAGTTGCACATGCGTTCATTCAAAGATGGAGATTCGATCTACATAGAACCATGGCGAAGCGAGGGCTTTCCCGTGATCAAAGACCTGATGGTAGACAGAAAAGCTTTCGATCGTATCATCGCAGCCGGTGGATTCGTTTCAGTGAACACAAGCGGCAGGACGCTTGATGCAAACGCAATTCCGATTCCAAAAGAAGATGCCGACAAGGCATTTGATGCAGCAACCTGCATTGGATGCGGTGCCTGCGCAGCTACATGCCCCAATGGCAGCGCGATGTTGTTTGTTGGAGCTAAGGTTTCGCAATTCTCACTTCTCCCTCAGGGACAGGTTGAAGCCAAAGAGCGCGTGTTCAACATGGTGAAACAAATGGACGAAGAAGGATTTGGCAATTGTTCCAACATCGGTGCCTGCGAAGTTCAGTGTCCGAAAAATATTTCGCTCGAAGTGATTGCAAGAATGAACCGGGAATATCTCGTGGCTTCCATCAAGCCTGAAAATTGATACTTTGATCTCCAATTATCAGAATTTATTTGAAAGCTGTGCATTGTTGCACAGCTTTATTTTTATCTCATCATGAAGAAACCATTTCAGATCAATTCCATTTTCACGATCCTCGCTTTGATCATCATTCAAAGCATGGTGGCTCAATTCAGACCTCTGCCTGCGACAGACAATAAGCAGACCTTTCAATCTATCTGCTCACAAGCTGAGGCATACTTTGGAGAAACTCTGTTAACCGAGGATGTTCCGATGAAAGACAACGATCTTCTTCGATACAAGCGCTGGGAGTGGTATTGGAAGACCCGTGTTATGCCCGATGGAACTTTTCCTGATCTGGTGCAACAGAAAAGAATTTATGATGAATTGCAATCGTCAGTCTCGGATTTACGGGATACAGCCAGCCCCTGGGTGAACATCAATCAGACCTATGGGGATGGTGGCTACAATGGCATGGGTCGCGCAACAGCCATTGCTTTTCACCCGACAGATCCGGATATTTTTTATGTTGGTGCACCCATTGGTGGTATTTGGAAAACCACGGATGGCGGTCAAACTTATGCTGCTCTCGGCGATTCTCTGCCATATGTAAGCGCAGGAAATATCTGCATCGACTACAACAACCCCGATATCATTTATATCACAGTAGGCGATCACAACGGTTGGTGGAACTATGGTCTCGGAGTTTTCAAATCAACCGATTCCGGTCTGACCTGGAGTGAAACTTCAAATTACACCTCGTTTACCGAGGGCGTAGCTTACCTGAGAATGGTCATGAATCCGGTCAATCCTCTGGAGCTCTTCGTTGCCCAAACAAACGGACTATTCAGAACACAGGACGGTGGCGCTACATGGGAAATAGTTCATGAAGGATCGCATCTGGATGTTGCATTCAAACCCGGCAGCGGTACAACACTTTTTTGCGCTACAGATGATTATTGGGGAAGCAGTGAAGTATACCGTTCGGAAGACAACGGATCAACATGGTCACAAGTATCCAACTTCAACGAAACGGGTAATTACCTGCAGCTTACTGTAACTCCTGCAAATGCGGAGTATTTAGGTGTACAATCAAGCATTGATGGCGATGTTGATTTCTACTCCAGTACCAACGGAGGTCTTTATCTTGATTACATGTCGAACATGCCTGAGTCAGGCGTCGTATTCACTTCACCTACCGATGAAAACACAATCTATTGTGGATTCGTTGTTACATACGCATCGTACGATGGAGGCCTCAGCTGGGATCAGATAACAGACTGGTATGACTCCGGTGATTATGTAGAAGTCCACGCTGACAATCGTTTTGTATCATACAATCCGATCAATAACCACATCTACTTCTGCAACGATGGCGGTGTCTACAGATACCGCGAAGACCTTGGTTTCTGGACAGAATTCACGGCCGGACTAATCATCACACAGTATTACCGAATTGCCGTTTCACAGCAAAGCCCTGTATTTATGATCGGCGGTACTCAAGACAACGGAGGAAGAAAGCGCATAGCTCCGGGCTTATGGGATGCGACCAACGGAGGTGATGGAATGGAAGTAGCAATCAATGCAGAAGATGATGAAATCATTTATACCACCTATATAAATGGTACACTATACAGATCATACGATCAATGGACCAACGATACCTATCAGGAGATTACGCCAGCCAACGCGTCTTCAGGTGCGTGGGTTACACCATATGTACTTGACCCTTCGAACCAATCGGTCATTGTTGCCGGATATGAAGATGTATATCGCTCAACAAACGATGGTGACGACTGGGAAGAGATAAGCAGCAACCTCACCGGCAATCCGGGCAACAAAATAGGAGCAATTGCTGTGGCAGCTTCTGATGGCAATATTATTTATGCGTCGCGCAACAACAGACTATATCAGACTGATGACGGTGGTGGAGATTGGAATAACGAAATTGTATTTGGCAGCACAACCTTTGGTGCAGAAATTTCAAGTATCACTGTGCACCCGCTGGATGGAATGAAAGTCTGGGTTACAGTTTCAGGTTATGCAGAAGGTTCAAAGGTCTACTACAGTGAAAATGGCGGACAAAATTTCCAGAATATATCCTTCAATCTACCCAACGTTCCGTGCAATGCATCGGTGATTGACAAAGAAAGCGAACTCATGGATCTATATGTGGGAACAGATGTTGGTGTATTTGTGCTGGATGCAGCCTCGGAAACCTGGGTATACTATGGTGCCGGCTTACCAAACACTTCAGTCACCGATCTCGAAATCCAGTATTCATCGCGTAAACTGATAATTGGAACATATGGAAGAGGTGTATGGGAAAACGATCTGATGTCAGAAGTGTTCGTTGGTCAGAATGAAATCATTACAGACAACTTTTCCACACTTCGCATAATTCAAAATCCTGTTGAAGGCTTTATGACGATCAACGTGCACAACAAGGTGAATCAAACAGGCAACTTCACCATTCTCCTGTCGGATGGCAAAGAAGTCAAACGCGTAGCGCAAAATCTGCCAACTGGAAATTATCAGATTATCATCGACACTTCAGACCTGAGCGCTGGCTTGTATCTGCTGAGATATGAAAGCCCGAACTCAAACATGTCAACGCTCAAATTCATCCGGAAATAATCGGGATCTGTTAATCATGATAGCTCGTCTTCGTCAGGCGAAAAAATGCTATTCACGACATCGCTGAATTCGATGCTGCTATCCATCACAGTCTTGCCTATGACTGAAAACTCGGCAAGGCCGTGCAACACAAATTCCATCATGAGAAGGTGTTCCTGTTCTGATAATCCACGACAATATTTTTTCACCAGCTCAGACAGAGTAGGGATAGCATAGAGGACGCGCGCATATTCCTTTTGCGAAATATCATTCAGAATTTCCACTTCTGACCCGGAAAACCATTTGACAATTCCGGCATATGGATTCTCAATCTTTTTTCTTTTGATCGTTTCAGGACTTGGAAAAATCTGCGGGAATTTTCTTCTGATTGTCTGGCCCAATAATCTGTATGCTACAAACTTTGGTCCCTCTTGTTCTCCTTCATATACGAGCTCTACTTTGCCGGTAATAGCAGGGACGATACTCATCAAATCACTGATCCGCGCAGAATCCCGCTTCTCGTCATTCAGCAACACCCTTCGCTCGACTGAGCTTATCAGGTTTTCCATGGCAGTAATAGTCAAGCGAGCCGACACCCCACTTTTGTGATCGACATATTCACTTTCTCGCGCTTCGAATGCAACCATTTCTACCAACTCGCGCAGAAAATCGGAGACGATAACCGATTTTTTTTGCTCCTCTTCGATCTTGGCTTCACTCGCAGTGATCTGCATACCTGTTTCAATATTTTTAGGATAGTGCGTCAGAATCTGACTTTGAATTCTGTCTTTGAGCGGTGTAATAATGCTTCCTCGGTTGGTGTAATCCTCCGGATTGGCAGTGAATACGAACTGCAAGTCAAGATCGAGTCGCAGTTGAAATCCTCGTATCTGAATATCTCTCTCCTGCAAAATATTGAATAGCGCCACCTGAATGCGTGCCTGCAAATCGGGAAGTTCATTGATCACAAAAATGCATCTATTGCTTCGCGGAATGAGTCCGAAATGAATCACCCTTTCATCGCTGTAGGGCAACTTGAGGTTTGCCGCTTTGATGGGATCCACATCGCCGATCAGATCCGCTACAGTAACATCAGGTGTCGCCAGCTTTTCTACATAACGTTCACTGCGATGCATCCAACGCACAGGAGTATCATCACCTTTCGCCGCGATCAAATCATGTGCATATCGACTCAGAGGCTTCAACGGATCATCATTCAGTTCACTTCCTTCCACCACCGGAATCCATTCGTCAAGTAAATTGGTCATCAGGCGTGCAATTCTTGTTTTCGCTTGTCCCCGAAGACCGAGCAAATTGATGCTGTGTTTACTCAGAATAGCCCGCTGTAGATCAGGAATAACTGTTTCTTCATATCCCACAATACCCGGGAAAGGATTGATACGATTCTTCAACGCATAGATCAAATTGGATCTCAATTCTTCGTTTATAGTCTTCGAATGGTAGCCACTTTTTTTGAGTTGTCCCAGACTCTTAATTTCTTCCTTTTTCATAATTTGGTGTTCAATCACAATGTCTACTGTCTTCTTTTTCTATTTCGTTCGTAATCACTCAAAATTGAATCTCCAAGTCCTGTGAGGCCTGTGTATAAAGCCTTTCCGCCATTCGCCTGAGTAAACTCCTCGACAAATTTTTGCAGATAAGGATCGTCGGCAATCATGAAAGTTGTGATTGGAATTTTTTGTTTCCTGCATGCACGGGCCAGATTAAAACACTTGCCGGTGATGTATGGATCAAGTCCAAATGAGTTCTTATAATACTCGCCGCCTTCCTTCAGACAAGAAGGTTTACCGTCCGTGATCATAAAGATCTGCTTGTTCCCTGCCTTTTTTCTTCGTAGTATTTCCATAGCCAGCTCAAGTCCTGCCACTGTATTCGTGTGAAACGGACCAACCTGCAAGTACGGTAAATCCTTTATTTGCACAGGCCAGGCATCATCACCAAAAACCACTATATCCAAAGTGTCTTTGGGATACATGCGCATGATGAATTCGGCAAGAGCCATAGCAACTTTTTTAGCAGGAGTTATGCGGTCTTCTCCATAAAGAATCATGCTATGAGAAATATCGATCATCAAAACCGTCGAAGCTTGCGATAAATTCTCAGTTTCAAAAACTTCAAGATCATCTTCGGTCAGGTGGAAGTCGCCGATACCATGATTGATTTGCGCATTGCGCAGCGATTCGCTCATCAGAATTTGTTCAGGCTTATCGCCAAACATGAATGGCCTTCTCAATTCCGTTGCTTCGTCACCATTACCGGTATGCTTCGTTTTGTGATTTCCCTGACCGGCTCTTTTCATTTTACCAAAAAGCTGATCAAGATTTCTTTGCCGCATGGCCTGTTCACTTTTAGCAGTAATTGACATTCCGTTGCGACCATTTTTAGCTTTTCCCTGCTGATACTCTTCTTTCAGATAACCCTTTCTTTTAAGCTCCTGTTCAAAATCATTTCGGGTATAATTCTCAGAAAAAAGAGGATTTTGTTTGTCAATTTCATCCATGAAATCAAGCGCATCTTTGGGATCACCGTTGGTATAATTAAGTAGCTCTAAAAACAATGGCAGCAACATATCAAACGGTGTGCGCTTGTCCTTTTCCGGAATAAATTCATGAAAACGGCTACCGATCATAGTTTGAGAACAATTTAGAAAGGCAAAAGTTGCGAAGAAACGGGCTAATAGATTCCGTGTCCGATTAATTTTCGGCTACACTTCCCGCTTTAACATCAATCGGAGCGAGTTTTTTTTCCTCCAGTTTTTTGTAGAAATCGCTGTTCTCAACCGCAGGAAGAAGAAACAGGGAGAAATTGTAAATGGGCTCGTAGAAATAAGACTTTTCCTTCTGTTGGTTGGGTAACCAGTTGTATTTGCGATCCAGCGCATTGAATAGCACAAAACATACACTCAGGAAAAGCAATGTTTTGGTGAGCGAAAAAAAAGCACCTCCAAACTGATTCCATTTTTCAGCACCTCCGGCACTGACCGTTTTAGTGATGAGTTTACCCAGAAAAAACAAGCCAACGAGCACAAGCAGAAACACGACAACAAAAGAAATGATCGGAAGATTTTCAGATTGAACTTCCATTTTATCCTTTAGAAAACTCGCCATCCAGTCGCTGAAATTTACTCCGGCATAAATGCCCGCAAATAGAGCAAGCATGGAAAATACTTCCATGACAAAGCCATTTTTCCAGCCCTTCCAGATAGCAAGGCCGATGGGAATGAGCAGAATGAGGTCAAGATAACTAACCATGATATCAAACCTAGTTGCTTTGACGAATCCCTTCTCAAATCGCACGGCGGGTTTTTCACAAGCTGTTGTTTGATCAAATCATGGCCGTCATAAACGGAAACAATACCATGGAGATCATCCGCTCATTTTCAATATCTTGACTGCTTCTGCTGAAAGCGAAAAAACAAGGCCAAATCCACGTTTTTCACCCTATTTTTGCAGACCTTGATCAAAAGCGGATTGAGCATTCTCATTGGAATGCGGCATCCAAAATCATTCACAGCGAAGCATTTGGCGGAGTGCGCCTGGTGACAAGTTGTCAATGACGGAATTTTTGGAATGATAAAATTTTGCTTCGCCATCGGGTAAAAAAAACTCCGCCCAGAGAATGAGCCAACAAAACAACGAACAGGAGGAATGGTCGCTTGTCATTGATCAAAGCAATGCGTTCTTTGATCTCAAGCTCAACGATGTCTGGCGTTACCGCGATTTGTTGTTTCTGTTTGTCAAGCGCGATTTCGTGAGCTTTTACAAACAGACCATACTTGGTCCTGTCTGGTTTTTCATACAGCCTCTGATCACGACGATCACGTTTACATTCATATTCGGTAATCTGGCAAAAATTGATACAGGGGCTACCATTCCGCAACCTCTGTTCTACATGGCAGGTATCGTAACCTGGGGATATTTTGCAGAATGTCTCACCAAGACCAGCACAGTTTTTAAGGACAATGCAGGTATTTTCGGAAAGGTATATTTCCCGAGGCTCATCATGCCGTTGAGTATTGTGATGAGCAATCTGCTCAAGTTCGGGGTGCAACTACTTCTTTTTATCTTAGTGCTGCTTTATTATGTGTTTGTTCAAGATTACCGACCCAACATCAGTGCATATGCATTGCTGCTTCCATTGATGATTGTAATCATGGCCGGGCTTGGGCTTGGGCTTGGAATGATCATCAGTGCAGCAACCACCAAATACCGTGACCTCGCATTTCTCATTGGTTTCGGCGTACAACTTTTTATGTATGCAAGTCCGGTTATCTATCCTTTACAAACGCTTCCGGAAGGAGCGCGAGACATCATGAAGTGGAACCCAATGGCGCCCGTAATTGAAGGTATAAGATTTGGTTTTTTCGGTGAAGGAATGTTCAGCTGGGGCTATCTGGCCTACAGTCTGGGAATAACCATTTTCATTCTGCTCATTGGTGCGGAAATATTCAATCGTGTTGAGAAAAAATTTGTTGATACTGTCTGATTATGTCCGTAGTAATAAAAGCAGATAATATTTCAAAAATCTATCGTCTGGGTGAAATCGGCACGGGATCACTGAGTCGTGACCTAGAGCGCTGGTATGCTAAATTGAGGGGAAAAGAAGATCCTTTTCTCACAGTTGGCGAAACCAATGATCGCAGTAAGGCCGGCAACAGTGACATTGTATATAGTCTGAAAGACATTAGCTTTTCCATCAACCGGGGTGAGTCTGTAGGCATAATTGGAAAAAATGGTGCGGGTAAAAGCACCTTGCTGAAAATTCTCAGCAGAGTAACAAGTCCTACAACGGGTAGCATCAAACTAAGAGGCCGCGTGGCGAGTTTGCTCGAAGTGGGCACGGGCTTTCATCCCGAACTTACAGGTAGAGAAAATATCTATCTCAATGGAGCCATACTGGGTATGCGCAAAAAAGAGATAGACATGAAGCTCGACGAGATCATCGCATTCAGTGGCGTAGAGCGTTATATCGGAACTCCCGTGAAGCGATACTCAAGCGGAATGTACGTGAGGCTCGCGTTCGCTGTAGCTGCGCACCTCGAACCTGAAATTCTGATTGTCGACGAAGTTTTGGCCGTGGGTGATGCAGAGTTCCAGAAAAAATGTTTGGGCAAAATGAAAGACGTGAGTGGCGAAGGTCGCACAGTGCTTTTTGTAAGTCACAATATGCTGGCTGTGAAATCCCTTTGCAACAAAGGCATTTTGCTTGAGCACGGACAGGTAACAGAGATTGGTCCTATAGATCAGGTAGTGAATACATACTCTAAAGGAAGCGCCCTGAAATCAGCCAGAATACTTGGTGATTCAGGAGGTGGCATTACAGTGGATTCAATCTCTTTCAACGACAATGGCATTGAAGGGTGTTTCGAAATTGATGAAGATCTTGTACTGAAGGTACACGTCACCTCGGACAAAGAACACAAGCTGATCAATACCAATTTATTCTTTCACACTGCAGAAGGCAGTTTGATTTTCGCTACTTGCTCTCAAGGGTATGCCCTATCCGCCGGCAAATACGTGTTTGAATGCACTATTCCGGCGAACAACCTCAACGACAATCTCTACCTCATCGATATCATGGTGGTAGAAAACGCAGAGAAGGGAATTGTAAATGTGAAGGAAGCGCTTGCGATAGAAGGCAACGAAAAAAAACGTGATAAAGCCTGGCTGGGGAAATTTCCGGGACTCATCAGGCCCATGAATTATCCATGGAAACTTGAAAAAATTCAGTGATGTCCAATTTCAAAACAGATCTCATAGCGTTTGTAAAAAAGCAATTGTACAATAAGTACGGTGCAGAAAATCATGATGCTTTGAGATATGGGCCTTATCAGCCAAAAAGCGCAGGTGCAGTTGCCGAAATTATCCGCAACACCAAAAAAGCAATTGGATACAAAGGGAATATCATCGCTACTATGCAGGTAGAAAGATTGGCGCCCTACCTTGAGAAGTTGGACAGGTTTTATACGCTCCTCAATCACACTGGCAAAACAAGACTCATAGAAATCATAGCCTATAGATTACTCGGCAAAGACCGCGTAAAACTTTTCACCAACAATCCGGAATACCACAAAGCATTTGATGTTGCAAGATCACTGAAGAAAGGAACCGAAACCATGGATCCACACTTCCTCGACTTCAAACTCAACCGCTTCGATCTTCGACCTGCTGGTTATGACGTAGAATTATTCTTTGGTGAAATGGGAGTTGCTATTGACTTTCTTGTTGAGCAATATGCTTACAAGGAAAATGGTAAGGCTCTGGTACAGGTCAAGAGCGGTGATGTAGTGCTTGATCTCGGCGGATGTTATGGTGATACAGCGCTCTACTTTGCCACGAAAGCCGGAAGTGAAGGAAAAGTGTTCACGTTTGAGTTCATTCCGAACAACGTCCACATCCTCAGAAAAAACCTATCGCTGAATCCTGAGTTGGAAAAACGTGTGACTGTTGTAGAGCATCCTGTTTCCGATAAATCGGACTTGAAGGTTTACTACCAGGATTTCGGTCCTGCAAGTCATATATCCGGCGAGCCATTTGATGCACAAACAGGCGAAACGACAACCCTAAGTATCGATGACTTTGTCGACCGTTATAAGGTCGAAAAAGTCGACTTCATCAAAATGGATATCGAAGGTTCTGAGCCGGGCGCATTGAAGGGTGCCGAAAAAACAATCCGCAAATTTCGTCCTGTTCTTGCAGTAGCTATCTATCACAGCATGGATGACCTTGGAGACATTCCGGCATGGATTGCATCCTTGAACTTACCCTACGAATACTACCTCGGGCATTATACCATACATGCTGAGGAAACGATATTGTTTGTCAAACCGAAATAACCACCCGCCAGTTATGATTCGTGTAACCAAAACATTTCTTCCTCCGCTTGATGAATACACTAGGCTGCTGGAGCGTGTTTGGGAATCATATCATCTAACCAATCGTGGTCCTCTTCTGCTTGAGCTCGAAGAAAAACTAATACAATGGTTGGGCACCGAAAAAATGCTGATTACCACCAATGGCACACTACCGATTCAGATTGCCATTCGTGCTTTAGACTTAACGGGTGAGGTAATCACAACACCATTCAGTTATGTGGCAACGACATCATCACTTCTATGGGAAAGATGCACACCGGTTTTTGTGGATATTCATCCCGAATACCTGACTATCGATGAAAGTGCTATCGAATCGGCAATTACAGAAAAAACACAGGCCATCCTTGCCACGCACGTTTTTGGCAATCCTTGTCATGTTGAAGTCATCGATGCCCTTGCGAAAAAACACAACCTCAAAGTCATCTATGATGCAGCTCACGCCTTTGGTGTGAAATACAAAGGAAAATCGTTGTTCAATTTTGGTGATGTAAGTACTTGCAGTTTTCACGCGACAAAAATTTTCCACACAGGAGAAGGCGGCGCCCTGTTCACTTCAGATCAAAAGCTCTACGATACGCTTTTCTACATGCACAATTTCGGGCATGACGGACCACATAATTTTCAGGGCATCGGAATTAATGCAAAAACATCAGAGCTGCAGGCAGCCATGGGACTTGCGCTTATGCCTTACCTCGATAAAATATTCAGCGAAAGAAAGCGCGTAACACAACAATACCGCGACGAACTTGAGGGACTGAATCTGAACTTCCTTAAAATCAGACCTGGCACCGAATGGAATGATTGTTACTTCCCCGTCATCTTCGAATCAGAACAGGATGTATTGAAAATCATAGCGGCTTTGGAAAAAGAAGAAATCCAGCCCCGCAGATATTTTTATCCTTCATTGAACAAACTGAAGTTTCTACCCTTTCAATCCATGCCGATTTCAGAATCAGTTTCAGAGCGCGTACTTTGTTTGCCATTGTATCCTGATCTTACGGGTTCCGACGTCAGTCGTACATGTCGAATAATCACCCAAACTCTGCGTGGATGAAAATCGCGGTGATGCAACCATACTTTATTCCATACATCGGGTATTTTCAACTGATGAATGCTGTAGATGTGTTTGTTGTTTATGACAATATCAAATTCACCAAAAAAGGGTGGATTAACCGCAACAGAATACTCTCAAACGGCAAAGACGAATACGTCACGTTGCCATTAAAAAGCGACTCAGACTATCTCGATGTTGTCCAGCGCCATTTGTCGGATCAGTTTATTGAAGAAAGAAAAAAGCTACTGCGGAAAATTGAAGGTTCATATAAAAAAGCGCCACAGTTTCAAACAGTTTTCCCTCTCATGGAGCGCATCATGAATTATGATGACAAAAACTTATTCGGATTCATTCATCATTCATTGACCACACTTTGCGATTTTCTCAGTATTAACACCGAGATTAAAATTTCTTCGACAGTTGCAATTGATCACTCCCTGAAATCACAAGAAAAAGTTATTGCTTTTTGTAAGGCTCTCTCTGCTGATGAGTACATAAATCCCATAGGCGGCCTTGAGCTCTACAATCGCGCTGACTTTTCAGGCTCAGGCATCAGCCTTCAGTTTCTACAATCCGAAATGGTCAGCTATGCGCAATTCAATCATGAATTCGTACCTTGGCTATCAATACTCGATGTTTTGATGTTTAATTCTGTTGAGGGCACTCAGGACATGTTGCGATCTTTTAAATTCGTATAAATGAAAAACCAGTTAGATCATCACGTTGTTGCATATGAAGGTCAAAATCTTTATGACTTTGACAACAATATCCTCCTGAATTGGTATGCCAACCGGATCATTGAACTCACTGGCGGTAAAGGATCTCTGCTTGAACTTGGGCTCGGTCATGGATTCACAACCCTCGCATTTTCAAAACATTTCAAACGCCATCTGGTGCTCGACGGTTCACCTGCAGTAATTGAGCATTTTAAAAAGTTACATCCCCAATGCCCTGCGGAAATTCGTGAAACGTATTTCGAAAATTTCGAAAGCGATGAACAGTTTGATGTCGTTGTGCTTGGGTTCGTACTCGAGCATGTGGATGATCCGGTGTTGGTTTTGAAACACTATCGCAAATTCGTCAAGCCCGGTGGATCTATGTATATATCCGTTCCGAATGCTGAAGTGCTCAATCGAAGATTAGGCTTCATTTCTGGCTTACTTCCCGATATGCAGCTTCTTTCAGAAAACGATAAAATACTTGGTCATCAACGCTACTACACGGTGAAGACACTCACGGAAGACACTCAGAGCGCAGGATATGTGGTAGAAGGAATAGAAGGCATATACCTGAAGCCAATGTCTACGAGTCAGCTGGTATCGCTCAATCTCGACCCCAAAATTATAGACGCCCTTTGTGTAGTTGGAAAAGACTATCCCGAATTGTGTTGTGGTATCATGGCTAAAATAAAATAACCATGAGCATTGTCATTACAGGCGGTAACTCTTCCATTGCCAGATCAGTGTTGCCAAAACTGAAAGCACACCGTGAGGTCTTGACAGCGGGAAGAAAAGACTGTGATCTTCTTCTGGATTTGGATGATCTTTCAACTCCATTGTCTCTTACATCCAACGTTAAGTGTGTCATTCATACGGCCGCCGCATTCGGAGGAAAAACATATGACGAAATCATTGCAACGGAAAGAATAAACGTGCTAGGCACTCTTGCTGTTTGCAATGCTGCACAAAAGGCAGGCGTGGATCATTTTATTTACATTTCAAGCATTTTTGCCTCATTACCCGCCGAGTCTCCCTTTTATTCGGTGTATTCAATTTCCAAAAGGCACAGCGAAGAAGTATTGGAACACTATTGTAAAATGCATAAAATGGCTCTCACCATTCTGCGTCCATCTCAACTATATGGTGACACAGATGATTTCAGAAAACATCAGCCATTCATATATGCCATTGCGGATAAGGCACAGCACAATGAGGATATCCTCATCAACGGCAAGAACGATCCCAAACGCAATTTTTTGCACATTGATGACTTGACCGAAGTTCTCGCACGTCTTACAATACAGGGCATTGTCGGCAAATTCTCATGCATGTATCCCGAAGATTATTCTTTCAGCAGAATTGCACACGCGGCCATTGATGCCTTCAAAAGTTCATCTTCAATTCAATTTCAACAAGATCAACAAGATATTCCGGACAATATTTTTGTACACGAATCATCAGTCAATGAAATCACCGGATACCATCCTTCCATATCCATTGAAGAAGGCATGAAACGCATCGCCAAAAACAGATCAGAGCAACTATGAAAACAATCCTAGTTTCCGGAGCAAGTGGCATTGTTGGATACGGAGTTCTCCGTTCTCTGAAAAGTTCCGATTTAAATCTTCGTCTGATTGGCACCACGATTTATGAAAATACCGCAGCTGAAGCATTCTCAGATATTTTCGAAAAAGCTCCGGCTACCAATGAGGAAACTTACATTCCCTGGTTGATCAAAACAATTGAAAAGTATCAGGTAGATATGATCGTTCCGGGAATCGAAGCAGATTTATACAAGTGGAATGAACACTCCGAAATTATCAGATCCACCGGAACGGCTATTCTCCTGAACAACCCGGAACTGATACGACTGTGTCAGGATAAATGGGAATTCTACCAAAGTCTTCAGCAAGCAAATACAACTTGCGCAATTCAGTCAACCCTAAACAATGATTTCGGTTGGTTGAAAAAAAACTACGGCGACACCTTATTGCTAAAGCCGCGCAAAGGATTCGCATCAAAAGGCATTGTCAAAGTCACAGATGAAAAAACATTCAATATTCATCGCGACATGATCGGAGAAATTTTAATGGTTCAGCCATTTATTGGAACCGATCAGGAAGAATATACTTCAACTGCATTCGGTGATGGGCAGGGAGGGTTTTCAGCGAGGATGACCATGCGCAGAAATTTATCCCGTGAAGGATTCACTGAAAAAGCAGAAGTTATCTGGCCTGATGAACTTTCGGAAATAATTACTGGACTATGCAGTCACTTCAAACCAATCGGGCCTACCAATTTTCAATTCAGAAAACATCAGGGAGAATTCAAACTCCTTGAGATAAATCCGCGAATCTCTTCATCTACATCCATCAGAACCGCTTTCGGATACAACGAATCTGTTATGTCAGTTAATTATTATCTCAACAACGTCCTACCAACACAACCCGCCATACGTCAGGGAAAAGCAATCAGATACACCGAAGACTTCATTTTTCCATTATGAGAATTGCTATTATATCAGATATACATGGCAATTATGAAGCACTAAAAACAGTGCTTCAGGAAATTGACAAGATGGGCATAACGGAAGTTTTCTGTCTGGGAGATGTTGTCGGATATCACACACAGGTGAATGAGTGCTGCGAAGAGCTCATCAGAAGAAATATTCCCAATCTTATGGGCAACCACGACTGGTACATGGCCGGTGGTGGGTTTTGTCCTCGGTCAAAAAGTGTCAATGATTGTCTGGTGTATCAACGAAAAGTAATTACAAAAGAAAATATTGAATGGTTGCGACAATCCGCCGTGCAGCGTTTCGTAGGACCCATTCACATGGTACATGGCGGTTGGGCCGATCCCATTGATGAATACTTGTGGGAACCGGAATCAGAATATTTCAACCGATTAAATGGCAGCGTATTTTTCTCAGGCCACACACATATCCAATCATTGCATCAATTTGGAGAGAAAACTTATTGCAATCCCGGTTCTGTTGGTCAGCCGCGCGATGGCGATCCACGTGCAGCCTTCGCCGTTTATGAAGATGGGGCCATTCATTTACACCGCATCGAATACGATGTTGAAATTGTCTTCGATCTGATGGATGCTGCGGGGTTCAATGATTATTATTACGGCGGATTACTCACGGGCGCTCGCAATCTTACGAAGCTTCCTGAGAATTATGAGAGAATGAAAAAGAGAGAATGAAAGATTTCAAGTGGAAAAAACTGGGACGCATTTTTAATCCTGCTGATCTAGAAGACAGCTGGATGAAAGAATATGCGCAAGCCCCATCAGTAGTAATATTTGACAAATATGTACGCGTCTATTTTTCTTCGCGAGATCTTCCGGATGCCAATGGGATGTATGTGAGCAGACTCGGATACATAGATCTTGACCGAACCGATTTGACGCGGGTAATTAGCATTAGTAAAGAGCCCATTCTCGCATTGGGAGAACTAGGCACATTCGATGAACACGGCACCTATCCTGCATCAGTCATTCACACCGAAAATGACTTCCGTGTATATTATGCGGGCTGGACCAGATGTGTTTCTGTACCGTTCAACGCGGCCATAGGTGTCGCATTCAGCAATGACAATGGTGCGACCTTCAGGCGGGTTGGAAAAGGGCCAATTTTATCATTCACGCCCGACGAACCTTTCGTACTTGGTAGTCCTAAAATAAGAAAATTCGGAGATCAGTGGGTGCTTTGTTACTCATCCGGCAGAATATGGATACCCAACAATGGTCAGCCACAACCGATGTACAAAATTCGCATGGCTTTGTCTGATGATGGTATGAACTGGACCCGCGTTGGTA